>JAENXM010000224.1 GCA_016649525.1 Actinomycetota bacterium | reverse complement strand
TCACCAGGAGTATATTATTCTAAACCACCTCATGCCGCCCTGACCGGTATTCACGGTACATTTACCCAACACATGCGAATGCCCGGTCAAGTCGCCGTTTCGGTTGTTATTATGTCAGGGAGAACCGGGACGAACGGCAGGAAGTTTCGACATGATCCACAGCCGGTCTGTCGGGACGGTCAGGCCAGCCCCCGCTCCTTGACCATTTTGAGGCTCATCTCGACTATGTTGGCTGGTGGGGCTTCGGCCGCCGGCTTGGGTACCAGCGAGACCGCGTCCTCCGGACAGGTCGGAATGCATAACCCGCACCCGAGACACCGCGTGAGGTCCACCTCCATGAATTCGTCTCCCTCTATTACCGCTTCTATCTGGCAGCGCTCCAGGCACGTGCCGCAGGTGGCGCAGAGGTCCGGGTCTATCGTCGCCTGGAAAGAGGAGAGGGCATGGTCTGCCGGCCGTTCGTATGCGCGAAGGGCCCGGAGCACGCCGCAACAGCATTCGCAGCAGCAGCATATATTGCTGAGGTCCTGGGTGTTGCTCGGACTCAGCACCAGGGCGGCTTCCTCGGCCCTGTCAAGGATTTCCAGGCACTCATCTTGGCTGATCTTCCTGCCGATGCCGTTCTCTTCATAGTACTGGGCCGCAACCCCGAATATTAGACAGGTTTCCATGGGTCGCTCGCACTCATGTCCCAGCAGGCCCCGCTCCACGCGGCATATGCAGTCCGCGACTGCGATATCATCGTACTGCCTGACCATATCGCGGATCCGGTCGTAGGTGGCGACCTCGGGGACCGCGTCCACGGCCACTCCCACCGGCACCACCCTCAACTGCTTGGTCTTTATGTCCGACCAGGACCGGGTCAGGTAAGGGGTGTACTCTTCCATGAGCTCGGCGAACTCCCTGTCCATGCTCTTGAGGTGGAACTCGTAGATACCGATTATGAAGGACATTGCCATGTAGAGGGGCTGGTCGTTGAACCTCAGCCGGAAGATGGAACCCTGCCTGGCCATGGATTCCAACATCTCCGCGGCCGCGTTCTCCTCCATCCCGGCCCGCTCCGCTATGGCGGGTATCGGTTCCGGGTAAGGATTGAGATGCAGTAACATCTCCGCCTCTTCCGGGGTGAAGAGCTTCTTCAGCATGCGAATCTCCACGCCGGTATCTGTCTCCGGAAACGTTCCCGGCATCCGGTCGAGGAACTCGCGAAGCCTTGAGTAAACGTCCTCAGCCATAAGATTCCCCTTTCACCGATCTCTTCTCAATTATTCACTGCTGTAAACTACGAAATCGTACCACAACTTGAGCCTCTCCAGCATGGTTGATTGGTGTTTTCCCGGAGAGCTGACCAACTGATATGAACTCCAGGCTGTGCATATGCTATCATCTTGCCCATCGACAACACTTTCGCTAGAATCGGGCGTGCGGTTCGAACGGTATTTCAGGGCTGGATCGGCCTTGTCCGGAAACCTGGGGGTGCCGTGAAGAAGCTCATCATGGCAATCATCTTGACTTCCTTTATTTGTCTGTTCCCTGCCGTCGCGCCTTCGGCCCCGTCGGCTGCCGACGGCGTTTCTGTTCTCACGTATAGACTTAACAGCGATATTACCGGCACCGACCGGCAGTTCTCGTTCGTGCACATAACGGACCTTCACCTCGGGGAAGGGTTCGACGACTACGGCACGTCCGGCTACGACGATTCACCACCTGCCGGCGACGTGGGAGCCCCGGCGGTAGCCCTTCGAAACTCCGTCAACTGGATAAACGCAAACTGCCAAAAGAGCAAGATCAAGTTCGTGATAATAACCGGGGACATAACGGACAGCGCCGAGAAGTCGGAGTTCCTGAAGGCGAAGGAGATACTAGACAGCCTCTCTGTCCCCTATGTCCCGATGCTGGGCAACCACGACGTCTGGCCGTACACCGCTTCGGCCGGCACCCAGTTCCCGGTTGGAGACCGGTACTTCAGCGAAGTCTTCGGGAGCCAGTTCGATAAGCTGAAGGACCTGCTGCCGGGGTGGGACGATGGGACCCGCAGCACTCCCATCTGGAACGGCGAGGCCGACAGCGCATCCAGCGCGGACGCGGGGTGCGTCTCCTATTTTCAGAATTTCGCGTTTGACTACGCGGGTTACCATTTCATCTGCAGCGATTTCACCACCAGGAATTTCGCGATAAACGGAAAGGGGTCTATGCCGGAAGGCGACCTGTTCGATTCTTCAAAGTGCCAGGGGACCTGGCCTTGGTTCAAGCACCATTTCAACTCGTACCCCCATAAGGCGTCAAAGAACATGCTAATGTTCTCACACCAGCCGTTCTTCCCCCTCCCCGTTGTCAATTTCGACAGCATAGAATACGGGACCATAACCGGCTTTCTCGGATTTGGTGATAACGGGGACTTCTCAGGAGTTTGCGTTGGCGGGCACATCCACCTCGACCGTGAATATTACATCCTTGACAGCAGCACGGAAGTCTGCCCCGCGGTCTGGACGGGGGCTAACAAGGATGGGACCGGGCACCTGAGGGTGGTCGAAGTCTGGGGGAAGACGGCGAATAACTATTCGTGGTTGGTAATCGTCCTCGGTGTGTCCCTCTTCGCCCTTCTCACCGTACTCTTCATCGAGCGAAGACGTCGTAGAAGAATTACTACATACTGCCGGGAGACGAGCGAAGTTGAATGAGTGCCGGCACTGGATAGCTGACAGTAGCGGAGCGGTCTCCGCATGTATCGCGTCGGCGATCTTTACCTCTTCGGTTCTGCTGTCGGAGTAGGAGGAACTCCTCCGGACGAACACGATGGTCGGCCCGGAACGGTTGATGGCCCGGCCTTCACCTAGAAACCCACAACATCGTGCCCGCCGGCCCACACACCCTGATACATGAAGTAGATGGGGCGCTCGCATATGATGTTTTGATCCGACTCGACTTTCGCGGAGAAGGCCTGGTTCGGCCCCAGGTCTGAGTTGACGCTGACGGTATAGCGGGAGTTGGCCGCTACGGCATGGGCTCTCGTGACCGGGGCTCCTACTTCCGGGTAGTAGGTTATGTTGACGCCTGCCGTGCCGGACGTCGGATTCTGGATGCAGAAATATTCCTCGAAGCCGGGTCCCGTGTAGCCTTCGGCGAAATTCCATGTCCGCCTGGGCCTGTTCGCACCGAGCACGTCGTGCCCGCCGTCGCACCAGCCGTGATAGTTGAAGTACATCGGGCGTTCCGCAATGAACGGGTAATCCGATGTCAACTTAACGGAGACGTCCTTGCCCGGGCCGACAACATCATTCACTTTGACCGTGAGTCGCCGTCTGTCCGGTATCGTGAACGACCTCGATACCGTCTGCCCCTGTCCCTCCGAGGGAATGAACTCCGCGTTCAAGGTCATCGCCTCTGTGTTGGG
>JAENXM010000051.1 GCA_016649525.1 Actinomycetota bacterium | reverse complement strand
CGGTTACCTGGGCGAGATCTCGCCCGAGGTGCTGAAGGAGAAGAAGGGAAAGGGCTACCAGGCGGGGGACGAGATAGGGCTGTCGGGCGTAGAGGCGACATACGACGAGGAACTGCGCGGGAAGGTGGGGAGGTACCGCCTTGAGGTCGACGCATCCGGCGACTCCATAAGGACGCTGTCCAGGCACGAACCCCGTTCAGGACAGACCCTGCGCCTTACCATTGACGAGGGTATACAGGCCGTTGTCGAGAACTCGCTCAAGAGCCAGGTCGAGGTTGCGAGGGGCCGCTACGACCCGGAGACGGACAAGAACTACAGGGGGAGTGGAGCGTCCGCCGTTGTGATCGACCCTAAGACCGGAGAGGTCATCGCCATGGCGAGCTACCCGACGTTCGACCTCAACGAGTTCGTGGGAGGCATAAGCGAGAGGGCCTGGAAGAAACTCATGGATCCCGACAACATGTATCCGTTGAACAACCGCGCCATCATGAGCCAGTTGCCTCCCGGTTCTACATTCAAGGCCGTGACCGCCATCTCCGCGCTGTCCGAGGGGATGGTGAACTCCAATTCGACCTTCTTATGCCAGCACACGTTCAACAAGGGGCCTTTCAAGGATTACCCGAAATACTGCTGGAGCCAGCACGGCCATATCGACCTTTTCAACGGCATAATACAGTCCTGTGACATGGTCTTCTACGAGATCGGTTACAACTTCTATACGAGGCAGATGAAGAAGGAAGGGCGACCCCTCTGGGAGTACGCGCGGGATTTCCAGCTCGGTAAACCTACGGGCATCGACCTCGTGAGCGAGATGGACGGCAGGGTGCCGACGCCCGAGTGGAAGAGGGAGTTCAACAAGAACAACCCGGCGTACGGAGTCTGGTATCCCGGCGACACGGTGAACATGGCGATCGGCCAGGGCGACCTCCTGACCACACCGCTTCAGATGGCTTACCTGTTCGCAGGGATCGCGAACGGCGGCAAGTTCGAGCGGCCGCACATCATGAAATCCCTCGAGGACGAGGACGGGCGCGTGTCGAAGAAGGCCACTGTTGAGATCGCGGACGAGCTCGATACGGATCCGAAGATCATTGACTTTGTTAACCAGGCCCTCACGGGCGTTGTGAAGGGCAAGGGCACCGCCGCCGCGACGTTCGACGGGTTTCCCGTGGACCGCATACCGGTGGCCGGGAAGACCGGAACGAGCGAGATAGTAGACAAACAACCTACCGCATGGTTCGTCTGCTACGCTCCGGCTCCAAATCCACAGTACGTCGTCGCGGTCGCAATCGAGCAGGGCGGCCACGGCGGAGAGAGCGCGGCGCCCGTGGCACGCAGGATACTCGAGGGGATCTTCAACGTGAAGACCCAGGGCGAGATACAGCCCAGTGCCGGGGACTAGGTGGTGAACCGGTAATGATGCGCCCAGACACTGACACCGAGTTCTCACCGGGACTCGTGCGCACCGGCACGGCCAAAAAGGTGATGCGGCGTTTTCCCTTGAGGAATGTCGACAAGCCCCTTCTTTTCTCGGCGATAGCGCTTGCCATATTCGGAATCCTGATGATCTACAGCGCAACCCGCGCCGACGTGCCCTCTACGTACTTCCTGAAGCGGCAGGTCATGTATTTCCTGATCGCATTGGCAGTGATGATGCTGGCGGCCAGTTTCGACTACCGTAAGATAATGCCGTATTCGAAGATAATATACGGGATCGTCGTCTTTTTACTCATGCTCGTTTTCCTTTTCACAGCGCGCGGTGGAGCGCACAGGTGGATACCGCTGTGGTTCTTCGACCTGCAGCCCTCTGAGCTCGCCAAGATCGCGGTCATCGTGATGCTGGCGACTTTCATCGCGGACCGCAGAATAGAGATCAAGTCCAACAGGGAGTTCCTGCAGGCCTTAGCGATAGCGGCGGTCCCCATGTTCTTAATCTTTTTTGAGCCGGACCTGGGCGTCACCATCTCCATACTGGTGATATTCATCGGGATGATGCTCGTGGGAGGTGCGCGCCTGAGACAGGTCGCGGTGCTGGTGGTAAGCGCAAGCGCTCTGGTGATAGCGGGCATACAACTCCATCTGTTCAAGGCATATCAGCTGAACAGGCTACTGGTCTTCGTCAAGCCGGACATCGAACCTCTCGGCGCGGGTTACAACCTGGCTCAGTCGAAGATAGCGATCGGGTCGGGCCAGCTGATCGGCAAAGGGCTTTTCCACGGCACGCAGACCAACCTCAAGTTCATCCCGGCCCACCACACCGACTTCATCTTCTCCGTGGTCGGTGAGGAGCTGGGATTCATAGGGGGCATGATACTGCTTGCACTTTTCACGATACTCATCTGGCGGGCGTTCAAGATCGCCGCGAGCGCCAAGGACCCGTTCGGTACCATGCTGGCAACGGGCATCGTTGTGATGTTTTTCTTCCAGATCCTTCTCAACGTCGGTATGACCATGGGCATAATGCCTGTAACCGGGATAACCCTTCCGTTCTTGAGCTTCGGGGGCAGTTCCCTTGCCATAAACTTCTTATGTATCGGCCTGCTTCTCAATATAGGGATGCGGCGGTTCCCGCAGGGGACCTGATACTGATCTGTCCGGTTTTAACGGAGCGGAGCTGTTGGGTTTGGACGAGGAACAAGACTATCGGTCCGGGTTCGTCGGTATAATAGGGCGCCCCAACGTCGGCAAGTCGACCCTTCTGAACGCCCTGGCCCACCACAAGGTCGCGATCACATCGGAGAAACCCCAGACGACGCGCAACAGGATCCGCGCTGTCGTTACCAGGCCCGGTTCCCAGCTGGTCTTCGTGGACACACCCGGTTTTCACAAGCCGAGGGACGCGCTGGGGGAGAAACTCAACTCCATGGTCCGCTCGACCATGAGCGACGTGGACGCGGTCGTATTTGTGCTCGACGGCACGCAGACGATCGGAAGCGGCGACGTGTTCATCGCGAGCCAACTCTCCAAGGTGGAGAACCCGGTGGTCGGAGTGGTGAACAAGATAGACCTGCTGGGCGATGACAAGGTCTCATCGCAGATCGAGGTAGCGAGGCACCTGTTACCGTTCGCCGATGTGATACCGGTGTCCTCCAAGCTGGGCGTTAACGTGGCAGGGTTGGTGGGCACTCTCGAGAGGTTCATTCCCTCCGGTCCGATGTACTTCCCGGAGGATACCGTTAGCGATCAGCCCGAGCGCGTCCTGATAGCGGAGCTAATAAGGGAGAAGGCGCTGGAGTTAACACGCGACGAGGTGCCCCACAGCATCGCCGTGATGGTCGATGAGGTAGCGCCGCGGGAGGGCGGGGGGCTCGTTGATGTCGAGGCGGTCATCTATGTCGAGAGGGACTCGCAGAAGGGTATCATAGTCGGGAAAAGCGGCCGCATGATCAAGGAGATAGGCACCAGGGCGCGCCGGGACATAGAGCCCCTGCTCGGGAACAAGATCTTTCTGGACCTCCGCGTCAAGGTCGAGAAGGACTGGTCGAAGAACCCCGAGTTCATAAAGAGACTGAGCTACGATTGACGGCAAGAGTGTGAGGGGATGGAAGAGCGGAACAGGATCATCCTCGAGACCGTAAAGGACATGCTGGAGGCGGGCGACCAGGCACAGGCCATCGTCACCGTGGAGGGCCTGCACTCCGCCGACGCGGCCGAAGTGCTTGCCGGCATCGATATGGCGGAAGAGGTCAAGATCCTTACCGGCATGGAGCCCCGCTCCGCGGCGCGCTCTCTTCTCGAGATGGAAGAGGGCCACCAGGTGGAGGTAGCCGCAAAGCTGAGGACCGGCGAGTTACGCGACCTCCTCCAGCGAATGCCCGTTGACGAGGCGGTCGATCTCCTGGGCGACATCCCGGAGGAACAACGCCTCACCCTCTTGAGGCTTTTCGAGAGGGAGGAGGCGGGTGAGTTCGCAGAGCTCCTTTCCTATAGCTACGACAGTGCCGGCGGGCTGATGACGACCGACTATGTCTCGGTTTCGCCCGGTGCCACCGCGGAGGAAGTCATCGAGCAGCTGCGGGCGGTCGACCCGGAGGTGGAGACCATCTACTATGTCTACGTGGTTGATGATGACGGCAGGCTGGAGGGCGTCCTCTCGCTCCGCGAGCTCATCACTTCACCACCCGAGAGGAAAGTAGGCGAGATGGTATCTTCCGACACGATCAAGGTACAGCCGGACGATGACCAGGAGAACGTCGCGGAGGTGATCGCAAAATACGACCTGCTCGCGGTTCCGGTCACAAACGACCAGGGTTCCATGCTCGGCATCGTCACGGTCGACGACGTGCTCGAAGTGATCGGGGACGAGGCCCAGGAGGACATCATGAGGTTCGCGGGCGCGACGAGCCGCGAGGAGGAGCTCCGGGTCGGCCTGTGGGCGAACATAGGCCGCCGCCTTCCCTGGTTCGCGCTCACCGCATTGATTGAGATACTCATCGCGGCCGGGATCCTCAAGCTGTACTCGCCGGTGCTCGAGAAGTACGTCGTTCTTATCTTCTTCATCCCGCTCCTGGTCACCATGGGCGGGAATATCTCGATCCAGTCTTCCACAATAATGGGCCGCTGGCTGACCTCGGGGGCACCCTTCTCGAAAGGGACGCTCAAGACGTTCACGGGCGAGGTCGCCTGGGGAGTGCTCTTCGGAGCGTTCGCAGGGGCCGCCGTCGCCGGTCTGTGCATGGCGTTGAAGCTGGGCGCATCGATAGGTCTCGTGGTGGGCCTGTCCCTGGCGCTTACGGTGCTTGCTGCCGCCCTGGTGGGATGTGGGCTGCCGTTCGTTCTCAAGGCCCTGAAACGTGACCCTTCCGCTGTCTCAGGGCCGCTGATCGGCACCACGATGGACGTGGTCAGCCTGGCGATATATCTCGCTATCGGAAGTCTTCTTATCTAGCGGAGGGATTCTCCCGTGAAGCAGGGAAATGACGGTGGTTCTCCTGTCAGAGGGTCGGGCCGCGGCGGCCCGGTCTTCTCGGACCTCGGAATCGTCCTGCGGTCACACAAGCTCGGGGAGTCGGATAAGATACTGCGGATCCTCACCAGGGAGCACGGCAAGCGCTCGGCCGTCGCAAAGGGCCTGCGCAAGACGACCAGCAGGTTCGGGGCCAGGCTTGAGCCCTTCACATGCGTCGGCCTTCTTATGCACAAGGGGCGAAGCATGGACATAATCAAGCAGGCCGAGATCAAGACGTCTTTCCGGGAGGTCAGAGAGGACCTCGAGCTTTTCATGCGGGCTTCGGCCATGGACGAGCTGGTGGATACGATAACCGAGGAGCACGAGCCGAGCCCGGAGCTCTTCGATCTCCTGCGGAAAGGCCTCGAGCTTCTCAAGGATTTCCCGGATAGAGCGACTTTCATCCTAGCCTTCTTCGAGTTCCGCGCGCTCGCTGTCGCGGGCTTCCAGCTGATGATCACGGCCTGCGCCGGCTGCGGCAGGAGCACAGGGCCCGGCGAGGTCTCGTTTTCCCTCGAGCAGGGCGGGTTCGTCTGCGACGCCTGCAGGGGAGACGCCCGCGGGGATTCAGGCAAGATCATTAGGGTCAGTGAGCGGACCGCCCGGCTGCTCGCCTGGATGTCCGCCCACGGTCTCGGAGAGTGGCCTGACGACGTGGAAGAGGGCCGTGTCGAGGGCGAGCTCGTCTCCCTGATGGACAGGGTGCTCGAGCACTGGATGGAGAGGGAGTTCCGCTCTCGCCGGGTGATGAAGGTGATCCCCGGCGGTTCGGGGGGCGACAGCGAGGGGGGGAATCGAGATGGCTGAGCGGTCCTTGGAGATACCGCCGAAGGTCGCAATCATAATGGACGGGAACGGGCGCTGGGCGACCTCCCGGGGGCTTCCCCGCACGGAGGGCCACAGGGCCGGAGGCGACTCCGTGGTCGCTGTGATCGACGCCGCCGTGGAGCTCGGCATCGAGGTGCTGACCCTGTACGCGTTCTCGACCGAGAACTGGAAGCGCCCCCCGGACGAGGTACGGTTCCTGATGAACTTCAACGAGGAGCTCCTGGACACGCGTGTCAGGGGGTTCCATACCAGGAACGTGAAGATATGTTTCATAGGACGCAGGAGGCCACTGCCCGGTTCTCTCAGGAAGAAGGCGAAAGAGATCGAGGAGCTCACCAGGCGCAATACAGGGCTCAAGGTGAACGTGGCATACAACTACGGCGGGAGGGCGGAGATCGCCGACGCGGCCAGGGAGCTGGCAAGGGACGTGTCAAAGGGGAAGCTGAAGCCGTCCTCAGTCAACGAGAAGCTTTTTGGAAGGTACCTCTACGACCCGGAAGCGCTTGATTACGACCTTCTGATAAGGACCGCCGGGGAGATGCGCATCAGCAACTTCCTCCTCTGGGAGCTAGCCTACGCCGAGTTCTACGTCACGCCGGTGCTGTGGCCCGACTTCCGCCGCGAGCACCTCGTCGAGGCCATAGAGGAGTACAACCGCAGGGTTCGCAAGTATGGAGGTCTGTAGTCGGCTTTCACTGAAGTCGGGGGCGCTCCTCGACCCCCAGCCTCGCCAGTTGCTGCACGGTGGGTATGCCGACCTCGTTCCAGCCCCTCAGCCTGTAGTACTTGAGCAGCATCTTCGTGATAGGGACGACCTTCCCCGCCGTCGGGCCCTCGCGCATCGGCTCGCCGATGAACCTCAGGGGCAGGTTGTCATCCTTGCTGGTGAAGCCCTCCCTCAGGTTGAAAAGCCTCTCAAGGTTGGACACCCGTTCGCCCGTCCGCAGGAAGGCCCGGCGGTCGTAACGGACGCCCGTGACGAAAGATACGGCCCTGTAGTAGTCGAAGAAATTCACGAACGAGACGGCGAGCGCGGGGGCTCTTCCGGCGAAGAAGTTCGTGATGACACCCGGCAGGCTCTCCACCCACGGGGGCACGGTGACGAGGGAGTAGGCCGCGCGGAAGCAGGCTACCGTGCATCCGATCGAGTTGAAGAGGTCCTGCGCGAATATGGTCAGCCGGACTTTGCCCGCGGACCTCATGCCGGTTAGCGCGACAGGCCTTCCCTGTATCTCCGGCGCCGACAGCATGGAGCCGATGTGGCTGCCGCCCGCCGGGCACGTCGCGAACGCGAGCCCCTGCCCCCAGCAGCCCCTGGGGTCGTAGCCCGAGACCTCCATGCCTTTTACAACCATCGCGAGGTCCCTGTACCCGTACTTCATGACCAGGCTCAAGGCCCCGTCCGCCAGGTCGTCACCCGGCCCCTTTCGCTCGGCTATCAGCGGCAGCAGGGGACCTATCTCGCGTGCGCTGCCGAAGTGCAGGGGCAGGTCGATGCGGCCCTTCTCTGCCAGCTCGATCGAGAGGGCTATGGTGCCGCCTAGGCTCACGGGGTCCATGCCGAGCAGGTAGCACAGGTAGTTGTTGCGGATGATGGCTTCCAGGTCGTCGATGAGCAGGTTGCTGCCGAGCATGACGAGCGGCTGGTACGACGGGCTCTTCACGCGGATGGTCCCGGACCGTGTGGCGAGCTTTACCTCGCCCGTACAGGCTATCGGACATCCCGGACAGTCCTTGCCCTTGCGCTTGATCTGGGCGCGGAGCGCCTCGCCCGATATCTTCAGGTAGTTGTCGAAAGAGCCGAGGTTGAAGTTCCTGGTGGGAAGCACGCCCCTGGAGTTCGATGCCGCGAGGTTACCCGCGGTACCCTCGCGCGGGTACGTGTCGGTTACCCTGATTCGCTCTCTTACCGACTCGGTCGGCCCCTTCAACCGCTCGCGGTCGAAGACAGAGGTCTCGAAGCGCCCTCCTGCCCTGATGGCCTTCACGAGCTTCGAGCCCATGACTGCGCCGGCTCCTCCCCTCTGGGCGGTATGCTCGCCCGAGACGATGGTTGCGTAGCGGACCATGTTCTCTCCTGCAGGTCCGATGCAGACGGTGCTCGCGACCTTGCTCTCCAGGAGCTCCTGGGCCTGAACCACGTTCGTGCCCCAGAGGTCCTCGGCCTCCCTTATCTTCCACTTGCCGTCCGTTACGTCGACGATGACCGGCCGGGGTGATTTCCCCCTGAGTATCAAACCGTCGTAACCGCACGACTTCAGCTTGACGGCGAAGTCCCCACCGAGGTACGAGTCCGTTACCGTTTCCGTGAGAGGTGATTTCGTGCACACGGCCAGGTGGTTTACGGCGGGTATCCCGATGCCGGTGAGCGGACCGGTCATAAAGACCAGCACGTTCTGCGGGCCGAGCGGGTCAGTGTGGGGCTCGAGCCCCCTGTAGAGGAGCCATATCCCGATACCCTTGCCGCCCAGGTACTTCTGTACTATCTCTTCCGGGACGATGAACTCCTTACCGCTCCCGTCGTTCAAGTTTATGTTTAGAAGCTTCCCCGCGTAGCCGTCCACTGTAACAAACCTCGGTGCCGGTGCGTTAAAACAAGATCGTACTTGCCTGCTGCCATATTCTACGACAACGGCGGCGCTTTGACCTGTGGGGCGGGGTATCTTCAAAGGATAGTGCCCGTTATAATTAGCGGATAAAACGTAAATGGAACGGCGGTTTTTGCCGGAGTACAGTCAAGAGGTGAACGAATTGAGAAAGCCTGTTGCTCTGTTGCTGATAATACCGCTGGTGGCCGTGCTTGCGGGCTGCGGCGGTCCGAGTGCTGAACAGATTATGAAGGACTCAATGCGCGCGTCCAAGGACGTCAAGACCGCGCACTTCGAGATGGAAGAGGTGACGAAGCTGCCCCGCGCGCCCATAACCCAGGGGCAGGTGGGCAAGCAGAACTACATCCAGAAGTCCAGTGGGGACTACGACCTCCGCACCGGTGATTTCAAGGTGAGCACGGACGTGCTGGGGATGACCATCACCGCCCTGCAGGTCGGTGATAAGCAGTACTGGCGGATCGCCGGCAACTGGTACGAGGTCCCGCAGGCGGTACAGATAACACCACCGCTGGCCCAGACCCTCTCGGTCTCGCAGTACATAAAGTACTTCAAGGACATCCAGAGGCTTTCGGACAAGGACGTCGACGGCAGCGATTGTTACCACGTGCAGGCCGTCCCGAACATGAAAGACCTCGTCAAACAGCCCGGCATCACCGACCTCTTGAAGGATCCCTCGGGAAAGCAGATCCGCACCATCGACGAACTAGAGGAACTGAAGGCGGTCTTCGAGTTCTACGTCGAGAAGGGCAACAACTACTTCCGCCGCTCGGAGGCGGTCGTCGAGTCGCGCGCGCCGAACGAGCTCATCCAGCTCGGATACGCCGAGCCCGGGGATAACATAAAGCAGACGGCGAGGGTAACGTTCAGCGACTTCAACGAGAAGCTCGACCTGAAGGCGCCGGAAAAGGTAAAGCCCTGGGAGGGTACGACACCCGCGCCCTGATGATCGGTTTACAGCGGGAGGCTACTCGTAGATCTTCTCCTCTTCGTTGTAGGCCTCCGGGGCGTCGAACTCGGTGTCCCTTCCGGCGGGCTTTCCGTCGGTCATCTCCTTGTAGAACTCGTGCTGGATGATGAGGTTCATTATCTCGTTCGTGCCCGTCCAGATCATGATGAGGCGGCAGTCGCGCAGCGCCCGTTCTACGGGGTAGACGTTGGTATAGCCAATCCCGCCCATAACCTGCATGGCGTTATTGACCACGTGCCATGACATCTCGGTGGCGAACTTCTTGGACTCGGAGACCATGCGGCGGGCCTTTCCATGCGGTACCCCGCTGTCGAGTGCCCTTGCCGTCGTATAAACGAGCGACCTCGCGGCATCGAGTTCCGTGATGGATTCCGCTATCTTGAACCAGACTCCCTGGAAGTCCTTTATCCTCTGGCCGAAAGCCTTTCGCCTGGTGCTGTAGCGGGTGGCTACTTCCAGCGAGGCGCGCGCCCCGCCGAGAGCGCCCGCGGCAGAGGTCATCCGCTCCGGGATCATCATCCTGTAAAAGATCTTCCCGCCCTCGTTTTCCTTGCCTACCAGGTTCTCGTTGGGGACCTTTGTGTCGCGGAAGAGTACCCGCCCGGTCCCGCCTCCGCGGGCCCCCAGGAGGCCGTAGACGTGCTTTACCTCGACGTCGTCGTCCCTGTCCACGAGGAAGCAGGACAGGCTGTCGCGTGGCTGAGCGTCGGGGTCGGTCTTGGCGTAGGCCATGAAGTAGTCGGCGCCCTCGGCGCCCACGATGAACCTCTTCTGCCCGTGGAGCACGTACTCCTCGCCCTCCTTCTTCGCGGTCGTGGTCGCCCCGAAGAAGTCCGAGCCCCCCCGAGGCTCGGTCAGCGCCTCGGAGCAGAAGAGCTTCGCCCCCAGGGTCGGCTTGAGATACTTCTGCTTATGCTCCTCGGT
>JAENXM010000220.1 GCA_016649525.1 Actinomycetota bacterium | reverse complement strand
CGCCACCGCCACCGACGGCGCCCGGCCCCCCGGGAGCGCCGCCCGCGCAGCCTCCCGTTCCCAGAGCGAAGCAGGCCACCAGCGGCTGGGCGATAGCGTCTCTCATCCTGGGGATCTGCGGCTTCACCTGCATTCCCCTCATCGGCTCCGTACTTGCGATAGTGTTCGGGTTCCTCGCGAAGAGCGAGATAAAGAAGAGCAGCGGCAGGGTAAAGGGCTCGGGGCTTGCGACTGCCGGGATCGTCCTCGGCATAATCTTAATAGCCCTTATCGTGATCGCGGCGGCCGTCACGGTTCCACTGTATTTCGTATACGTCGGGCCGGAGCGAATAGTCACGAGGACTGTCGACCTCGGCGGTGCGACCGGGGTAAACGCGGAGATAAACATGAGGAGCGGCTACCTGAACGTCGGCGGAGACGCAACCCAGTTGATAAGCGGTGAATTCACCTACAACTTCGAGAAGGGGAAGCCGGACATCGGCTACAACGTCACCGACGGTACCGGAAACCTGACGATTGAGCAGAAGGGAGGATGGTTCTGGCCCTGGTGGCCCGTCAAGAACGACTGGGACGTCCGGTTCAATAACTTGGTCCCGCTCGATCTCAGGACTAAGCTGAGCGCGGGTGAAAGCACGCTGGACCTCAAGACCCTCAATCTCACCGGGCTGAACATCAATGCGAGCGCGGGCGACGTAAGCGCTGACCTGTCGGGCAGGATGGAGCTGTTAAAGCAGGTGAGGGCGAAACTGAGCCTGGGGCACATGGACCTGAAGATGGGCGGCGAGTACGGCACACCCATGTACCTGGACATGAACAACAGCGCCGGGGATATCGATCTAGACCTTCTGGGACGATGGAAGGCGGACCTCGACGCTAATATCAAGACAAGTGCCGGAGGCATCGGTATCAAGCTCCCGCGGGACGTCGGTGTTTACGTGACGGCTGACAGCAGCGCGGGCGACGTGGTCGCCGACGGTCTCAGGGGCGATCCGAGCGGCGCCTGGGTCAACGATGTGTACGGTACTTCGCCTGTAACCCTGCGGCTGGACGTTTCGACTTCCGCTGGAGATATCAACCTGAGGCTGGGTGACTGAGTAACCTGGTGTCAGGACACATTGATATATAATCTGATACTGCCGCGTGGGGTCCTGCACGCACTAGTGGAAGGAGCGTTCCATGAAGACTCGTATCACTGAGCTTTTCGGGATTAAGCACCCCATCCTGCTTTCCGGGATGAGCTGGATAAGCCTGCCCGACATGGTGGCCGCGGTCTCCAACGCGGGGGGCCTCGGCCTGCTCGCGACCGGCGTCCTCGATGCCAGCCAGACCAGGGAGGCGGTCAAGGCTATCAGGGAGAAAACCGACAAGCCCTTCGGCGCCAACGTGTCGCTCCTCTTCCCCGGCGCGCCCCAGAACGCGGCCGTGCTCCTCGAGGAGAAGGTCCCGGTCATCAACTTCTCGCTCGGCAAGGGCGACTGGATCGTGCAGGCGGCGAACGAGTACGGCGGCAAGGTCGTCGCCACAGTAACCAACTACCGCCACGCGAAGCGGGCGCAGGAGTACGGCTGCCACGCGGTCATCGCGACCGGGAACGAGGCCGCGGCCCACGGCGAGCCTCCCACCACCTTCTGCCTGGTGCCTAGCCTCGCGGGAGGGCTGGACATCCCCGTGATTGCGGCCGGAGGCGTCGGCGACGGGAGGGGCCTCGCCGCGGCCCTGGCGCTCGGCGCGGAAGGGGTCGCCATGGGGACCCGCTTCATGACCACGAAGGAAAGCCCCCTGCACGAGGACTACAAGAACCTCTCCCTCGAGAAGGACATCTACGACACGCTCTACTCGAAGAACTTCGACGGCCTGTGGTGCAGGGTGCTCGATACCCCCGGTGCCCGCAAGGCCGTCAAGCACAAGATGGGCCCCATGGGGATGCTCAAGGCGATCCCCAACTCCCGCGCAATCGCCCAGATGATCGGGCTTCCCTATATGAAGCTATTCTTCGGGGTGCTCGCCTCCGGCTGGAGCAACGCGAAGGGGCTCGCCTACATGGCGAACGCCTTCAAGCAGATCCGCGTCGCCACCGAGAAAGGCGACACGAAGGCGGGAGTGCTCCCCGTCGGCCAGGTGACCGGCCTGCTGCACGACATCCCCACCGTGGCAGAAGTCATCGAGCGGACTGTCAAGGAAGCCGAGGCGATAATAGGGAACCTGACCACGAAGCTGGACGGCAGCCGCTCGAATTGAATTGAAGCATCCTTGACCCTTTAGCCCGGCCTCTCGAGGCCGGGTCCGGCCTCAAAAGAATATTTAGCCCGGCCTCTCGAGGCCGGGTCTGCAGCGGGCCTGAGAGGCCCGCCTAAAGGGAATATCGAGCCGCAAGGCTCCGTGGGTTCGAATATCCCGGGCGCTCGCTACGCCCGCTTTCCATCGGTAGAGAGAGGGGGGAGTCTATGACCATCGAGAGGCCTTTCAAGGACTACTACGACTTCGAGCATTTCCGCCGGGTGTTGATGCGTGAGACCACGGAGGGGCCGGTGCCCATCATCGAGCTCTTCGCGGACCCGGAGGTAATGTGCGAGGTAACGGGCTCCGACTTCCCTGCGGAGCGCACGCTCGAGCTGCTCAACCTGGGACTGGAGCCCACAGCGGAGCAGCTGGAGCTGGGCGTCAGGCTCATGGACCTTGTCGTGGCGTTTTCCGAGGCGGTAGGCTACGACTACGCGATCACCATCCCCCTCGTACCCGTCCCCCGCACCGACTTCCTGGTCCGGGAGAACCCCCAGCAGGACGGTAAGCTGCGTGGCTGGCAGGACGAGCATCAGGGCCTCATCATGGACAGGGACGACTTCGAGCGTTTCGCCTGGCCGTCCGTCGATACCGTGAGCATCATCACCGTCGATTACACCGCGAGCAAGCTGCCCGAGGGGATGAAGGTCATGGCCTTCATCAACGGCATCTTCGAGGACCTCAAGCGCATGATGGGCATCGAGAACATGGCCATCAAGAGCATCGAGGAGCCCGAGCTCTGCGGCGACATACTGGAGAGGCTGACCGTGCTGGCAGAGGAGGCCGTCGACAGGAGCGCGGCCCACCCCGATGTGGTAGCCATCTTCTACGGCGAAGACATGGGGTTCAACACCTCGCTCATGCTCTCCCCCGCCTGGATGCGCGAGTGGGTCGTGCCCCGCCTGAAGCGCCTGGCCGACGCCTGCCACAGGCACGGAAAGCCGTTCCTGCTGCACTCTTGCGGCCAGATCGACGCGCTCATGGAGGACCTCATCGAGACTGTGGGCATCGACGCCCGTCACTCCTTCCAGGACAACATCGAGCCAGTGGAGGATATCTACCGGAAATACGCGGACCGCATCTCCATACTGGGAGGACTGGACGTGGACCTGATGGCACGCGGCACGCCCCGGGAGGTGGCCGAGAGGACCAGGCAGATACT
>JAENXM010000201.1 GCA_016649525.1 Actinomycetota bacterium | reverse complement strand
GGGTACCGAGGAGCTCGGCCCGTATGGCGGCGATGCGGCCTGAGGGCCGGGTGAGGTCTTCCGTCATGTCCTGTGTCGAGATAGACATTGCGGCCCAAGCCTCCGGGTTCAGCCTTCTCCGCGGGCACGCTCGACCCGTGTGTCATGAGAAGAAGGTGGCAGTCATTTCACCAAATGGTCTCCCTGCCCGGTAATCTTACCACGTTCAGATCCCGGCCTCGAGAGGCCGGGCTAAAGACGGTGGAGAGGCCGGGCTCAGCTTGAAACCGTGAGCAGCCTGGCTTTGGTCGATTTTACCGACCTTATGGCCAATACGAGGAGTGGGATAAAGAAAACGGCCACAAAACCGGCCAGAGCGAGGACCTGCCAGCCCAGTTCGCTCCAACCTTCTCCATAGATGGAAATGCGGAAGATCGGATTGGCGATATAGTAGGTGGGAAAGATCTTCGCTATCCATTGCGGCCAGCTCGGAAATATGACGAAAAGCGCGGGTGCGATTATGAAGATGTTTATCACTTTTATATATGCAATAAGACTGGCTTGATCTTTGGACAACAGGCCAAAAACGAGTCCCCATTCAGCGCCCAGGATCGATCCAAAGGCGAATATGATTAGCAAAAGCAACGGTTGCGTGATGCCGACGGTAAGCAACAAAAGGATCATCCCCATCGCCAGGGAGATAATGATCCCGACCGTCCCGAAAGCCAGGAGTATCTCCGAGAACGTGGTCGGGGTGACCAGTAACGCGGCCAGGGTCCTCTTCTCTTTCTCGGCCACGATAAAGGAGGCCGGTAAAAGGAAAGCACCGAGGAGGATGATTATGATGATGAAGAAGGGCATGAACATCTCCATCAAAGAGAGCGCCTTCTCTTTCCCGAGCTTCACCTGTTCGAAGTCAACCTGCGGTGTCCCGGGAGATATCTCTCTAACAGCGCTGGTGATCGTTGCCAGGGCAATCGCCCTGCTTTTCGCCAGGCTCTCTCCATTGACATATATATCGACCGATGTCCTTTCCCCCGCCGTCAACCTTTCCTCCGCGTCCTCGGCAAAGACCGCCCCGATATCGACCTCTTTGTCTTCCACCATCTTTATAAGGTCATCGGCTGAATCCGCTTCCACCAGGCCGACCGCCTCTTTTTCCCTGATCTCCAGGACTATCGCCTGGTTGCCGCGCTCGTAAACCGCGACTTTCGGTTTAGCCTGCCAGAGGCCGAAAACGAACTGGAATAAAGCGGCGTAGATAAATGGACCCAACAACACGAAAATAATGTAGGGGTTCTTCGGGTTCAAGCTCTTTCTCATAATGGAGAGGATTCTTCGCAGACTCATACCAGTTTCCTTTTAAGAATTACGAACCCCAGTATAAAGAAGGCTACGGTGAAAAGGGCCAGATAGAGGAGAGATGATAGATAGTCGGATAACTGCATCTGGTAATTCAAGATGCCGTTTAAGGGTTCAATCAGGTAATAGGTGGGGATCGCCTTTATCAGGGGCGAATTGAGGCCGGGATACAGAACAATAATACCCGGGATCATCAAAGCTATAAAAGGTATCAAGGATATCATCACCATGGAGATGAAATCCGTGCTTATGGCGCCCATGATAAAAGCCAGGCCTACCGTCATAGCGGCGCCGAGAAGCAGAAAGACGATAATCGCCAGCCAGGTATCCACAGAGATCGCCCTCAGGAGCAACGCCAACAGCAGTCCCTGTGAAAACGCTATCAAGATGCCAGTGACTGCCTTCGCACTGACGAAATCCTTGAGAGTCACGGGTGTGACGAGAAGGGCTTCGGCGGTCTTTCGTTGGACCTCTTCCACCAACAGATTGCCCAGGCCATATAATTCGAGAAGGAATACGAAAGCAAGCAGTATCACTCTCAATTTATCTCTCATCGGAATCTGTTGTCCCGCCATATCCGGACCGATTACCGTCGCCCTGAAATCAGCCGGAAGTGCATACCCGATGAGGGCGTAGCCGATCTCAGCGGCAATCGCCTCACCCGCTTCGGTTATCTCCGACGGCGTCTTGGATGAGACATAGAGGACCACTTTCGGTTCTTGCCCCGAAACGGCAATTGATACGCCTGCGCGGACTTTGCCGTTTTCCACCATATTCGTGAGCTCTTCGAGCGAGTCCGCCCAGGTCAGCTCCAATCCTCCCTCCGCCTCTTCCCCCCCCGCCTCGCTCAACCTTCTCTCGATATCTTCTTTTCCTACGTCCAGGTGGTACTCCTCGGCGGCTTCCTCATCGACTTTGAGGTGGAAACCCATCCTGAATACCTCATCCACTTTGGATGGCAAGAGATTGTAGATAATCGCGAAGACCACTATTACCAAAATAGAGATAACGGCTATAAAGCGGTTACGAAAGATCTGAGTTAAATCTTTCTTGACGATGGAGAAGACTCTGTTCATTCCAGTTTCTTTCCGGTCAGCTGGATAAAAATGTCCTCCAGTGTAGCTTCCTCGGTGTGCATGTCAAGAACATCGTAGTCACCCAGTATTTCCTCGATGTGCCGGCCTGCCTGTTTGTCTTCCAGGGGAAGTTCCTCTTCGATGAGTTTGCGGTCTCTGTAGTACCGTATTTTCAAAATCCTCTTGCCGTACTGGTGCTTGAGGTTTTCGGGGGTGTCGAAAGCGGCGATTTCCCCTTCGCTTATGAAGGCGACGTGGTCGGAAAGCTTGTCCGCCTCCATCATGTCGTGAGTGGTGAGGAATACCGTGACCCCTTTGGCTTTCTCCTCCAGGATAACCGCGCGAATGGCTTCGGACGACACCGGGTCGAGGCCATCGGTCGGTTCGTCGAGGAAGAGGACTTTTGGCTGGTTGACCAGCGCCCTGGCGACCATCAGGCGCTGCTTCATCCCTTTGGAATAATTAGACACCCGGTCCTTCCTGTCGCCCGACAGGCCGACTCTGTCCAGCAGGCGGGCTACGTCAAGGTCTCTTATCCCGAACAGAGACGCGAAAAATTTGAGGTTGGCGGCAGCCGACATATCCTCGTAAAGGCTCTTTTCCTCGAAGCAGGCCCCGATCTGCGATTGAGCCTCAGCTCTGTTCTTGACTATGTCCTTGCCGAGAATGGCGATTCTTCCACTTTGTGGGACGAGAAGCCCGACAAGCATCTTCAAAGTAGTGGTTTTACCGGCTCCGTTGGGGCCGAGAAAGCCGAGTATCTCACCAGCATCCACGTGGAAGGAGATGCGGTCAACCGCCAGGAGCTTGTTGTAGGAGTATGCTATCTCCTCAGCCAGGATAGGCGCTTCACTCGGCATCTTTTCTCAACTCCCTTTCTCTTAAAGCCCGTTCGAATTCCTGCACCAGGTCGCGGTCGATGGAAAACACGGAACCCGCGGGAGCGCCGAGAATCCTCTCTATGGCGGCCAGGTAGAGCTTTGCCCCGCGCAGGATCAGCTCCAGGACCAGAGGGTCTTCCCCCAGGCGCTTGAAGGGAGCCGCCTGCATCTCCGACATGGCGTTGGAGAAATGCATGATCATCTCCGCTGTGTCACCCGGGTATTCCACGTCGAAGGCCCCGTCCTCGAGACCCTGGCTGATGATCTCCGCCAGGACGGGAGAGAAGCTCATCACCACTCGCTCGTTCATCTTGTGGCGGATGATGACGTTCTCATCGCTGTAAATAATATCGGCGGTCTCCTTTACGATACCGATGTTGGCCAGTTTCCAATTGCTTATCGT
>JAENXM010000023.1 GCA_016649525.1 Actinomycetota bacterium | reverse complement strand
CGCATGTGGTCCCCGGTATCGTGGACCCGCAGTTATTCAAGGACGCCTTCGTGATACAGATGGTCCTTGCGGTCGACGATCCGCGACAGCATCGAAGCCACTTTGAGATCAGAGAGGTCGAGACCGAGGGGGCGCGCCCGTTCGCGCGCTACCTTGCGAACTTCGAGAGCATCAGGAAGATACAGGGATACGTGCTGGAGCTTGCGGAGGCGCAGGAGGTGCCCGTCTTCCAGTGCTACAACATGGACGCGACGATAGGCGCGATAAGCGAGTACGTGATCGACCAGGTTTTCAGCCAGTACGCTGAGCTAAAAGCGAGCGAGGGTAAGAAAAAGAAGCTCGATGTCTCCACCGGACGCGAACCCGATGAGATGGCTGGAAGTATCCCGCCGGAGGGAAAGGGGAAGTAGTGAGGCTCTTCATCGACACCGCCAACGTCGAACACATCCGCGAGATCCATGAGTGGGGAGTGCTCGACGGCGTGACCACCAACCCCACACTTGTCTGCAAGGAGAACCGCAACTACACCGATTGCATAAAGGAGATCACCTCTTTCGTCTCGGGCCCGGTGAGCGCCGAGGCCGTCTCCATGGACGCCGAGGGGATGATAAGGGAAGCACGTGAGCTTTCCGGTATCGCCGAGAACGTGAACGTAAAGATACCCATGTGCCCCGAGGGGCTGAAAGCGATAAAGGTTCTGGACGGCGAGGGTATCATGACCAACTGCACACTGGTCTTCTCCGCCAACCAGGCGCTTCTCGCCGCCGCGGCCGGGGCGACTTTCGCAAGCCCATTCCTGGGAAGGCTGGACGACATCGGTAACGACGGGCTTCGGATTCTGTCCGAAATAGTCGATATATACAAGAGATACAGTATTCAGACCCAGGTGATTTCGGCGTCTTTACGCCATCCCCAGCACGTCATCGGCTCCGCCATGGCGGGGGCACACATAGCGACGATACCTTATGAGGTCTTTAAACAGATGGTCCGGCATCCGTTGACCGATATCGGGATCGAACGGTTCCTCGCGGACTGGGAAAAGATCAAGGACCTGTGACAGAAGAGGCACGCTGACGCATACGCTGTAAGGAGGTACAGACGCAAATGGAAGTTGTTGACAAGAGTGTACTCGAGACGAAGCTCTTACCCGAGCTTCAGGAAATAGGGCAGGCGCTCGAGATAGAAGGGGTGAGGAAGCTCCGCAAGAAGGAGCTGATCGACGCGATCCTGCTGGAAGCGGGCGTGCTCGACGAGGAGAAGCCGCACCTCGCCGCAGTCCCGCCAAACGCGCAGGCTGAGCCCGAGGAGGAAGAGGAGGGAGTAGGAAGCGGGATACTGGATATCCTTTCAGACGGCTACGGCTTCCTGCGCGCCCGGGGATACCTGGCTTCGGAGAAGGACATATACGTCTCGATGTCGCAGATCCGCCGCTTCCGACTCAAGCGGGGCGACGAGGTAAGGGGCCAGATAAGGCCGCCGAAGGACTCGGAGAAGTACAACGCGCTCTTGCGTATCGAGACCGTCAACGGCGACGAGCCGGAGACCGCGCAGAAACGCAAGCAGTTCGAGACGCTGACGCCGCTCTATCCGCAGGACCGCCTGAGGCTGGAGACGAGGGCGAACGCTGTAACCTCCCGCATAATCGACCTGATCGCGCCGATCGGAAAGGGGCAGAGGGGCCTGATAGTATCCCCGCCCAAGGCCGGAAAGACGACCGTGTTGAAGCAGATTGCGAACAGCATCACGGAGAACAACCCCGAGATCTACCTCATGGTACTGCTCGTGGACGAGAGGCCGGAGGAGGTCACTGACATGGAGCGCTCCGTCACCGGCGAGGTCGTCTCCTCGACCTTCGACCAGCCGAGCGACAACCACATCGCGGTCGCGGAGCTGGTGCTCGAGAGGGCCAAGCGCCTCGTGGAGCACAACCGCGACGTCGTGATCCTGCTCGACAGCGTCACCCGGCTTGCGAGGGCTTATAACCTAAGCACCCCCGCGAGCGGCAGGATCCTTTCGGGGGGCGTAGACTCTACCGCGCTCTTCCCGCCCAAGCGGTTCTTCGGCGCCGCGCGGAATATAGAGTTCGGAGGCAGCCTGACGATATGCGCGACCGCCCTGGTCGATACCGGAAGCAGGATGGACGAGGTCATATTCGAGGAGTTCAAGGGGACCGGCAACATGGAGATCCACCTCGACCGAAAACTGGCCGACAAGAGGATCTTCCCCGCCATAGACGTGGAGAAGTCCGGGACCCGCAAGGAAGAGCTGATCATGGAACCCAAGGAAGCGGAGCAGGTCTGGAAGTTCAGGCGTGTACTGCACGCCGTTGACCCGAACGCCGCGATCGAGGTGCTGATCGACGGCATCAAGAAATCGAAGAGCAACGCGCAGTTCCTCGCCAACATAAGGCCGCAGAACGAACGCTAGCCTGTGCTTGTTAGGGAGAAGGGCCTGTGCTACCATTCAAGTCGCGTTGCTGATTGATGGCAAGGGGACTGTCTTGAAAAAAGGGATACACCCTGAATACATGGAGACGGTAGTCACCTGCTCGTGCGGGGAGACGTTCAAGACGAGGTCGACCCGGCCAGAACTTCACGTGGAGATCTGTTCCAAGTGTCACCCTTTCTACTCCGGCAAGCAGAAGCTCGTTGACTCCGGGGGCAGAGTCGAGCGTTTCCAGAAGCGCTACGCATCACACCTGACCGCCAGGGAAAGCAAAGAGAAAAAGACCCCATCCACTTAGCCCTCGACACCCTTTTTGCCTTGCAGGGCGAATCTCACCCACCCAGGGAAATCCAGATAGGAGGACAGGCCGTCATTGAAGGCGTGGTCATGCGCGTCCCGGACAGGTGGGCCGTGGCCGTGCGGCGCCCGGACGGCGAGATCTACACGTCGGTGAACACCGGAGCCACGCTGGCTGACAGGCACGCGCGGTGGAACAAATTCCTCGTCCGCGGCATCTTCGCGCTGGTCGATTCGTTCCTCATCGGTATCAGGGCGCTTTCCATCAGTGCGCGCATATCGCTCGAGGAGCAGGATGAGACCGGAACAAAAGATGATACGGGAGAAGCGGAGCAGAAGAAGCTCGGCGTGGTCGAGATGACGGTCGCGCTTACGCTGGCACTGACCCTGTTCCTCGGGCTTTTCATCGTGGTTCCCGCCGTGGTCGTGCAGCAGTTCGACCGGTACCTTACAAACACCATCGTCTACAACCTGGTCGAGGGATTCCTGCGTATCACGATATTCGTGCTTTATCTCGCGGCGATGTCGCTTCTACCGGACATGAGAAGACTCTTCGAGTATCACGGCGCCGAACACAAGGTCGTGCATGCCCACGAGGCGGGACTTCCGCTCGACGCCGAGTCCGCTCCTTCGTTCACTACTATCCATGTCCGCTGTGGAACCACCTTCATCGTTATCGTGTTCGTGGTGAGCATACTGGTCTTCTCGCTCATGGGCAGGCCGGCCCTGTGGCTGCGCGTCGTGGAGCGGCTCGCCATCATACCTTTGGTGGCCGCAGTCTCGTATGAGATAATCAGGTTGGCGGGCAAGCACGAAGGTTCGCGCGCCGTCAGGGTCTTCCTGGCTCCGGGCCTCTGGCTCCAGAGGCTGACGACCCGAGAACCGGATAGAGACGAGCTGGAAATCGCCGTACAGGCGCTTTCGGCCGCCCTGGGGGAGAGGCCGGTCGATTCACCGTGATCGTCGAGAAAGAGTCATATTCAGATGTTCGAGAAGTTAGATTCGTTGAAACAGAGGTTTGAAGAGGTCGAGATGAGCATGGCCGACCCGGCGGTGGCCGCCGACAGAAACGCATACCAAGCGCTGGTCCGGGAGAGGTCCGCCCTCGAGGAGATCGTCGGTGCCTATGACCGTTACCTCGATCTGGAGAAGCAGCTTGATGACGCGCGCGGGCTTCTGCAACAGGAGAAAGAAAAGGAGATGGCCGATTTCCTCGCGGGCGAGGCCGAGTCCCTTGAGGGGGAGCTCGAAAGCACCCGTGAGCGGCTCAAGGTCCTGCTGATACCGAAGGATGAGCTTGCGGACAAGGACGTGCTCGTGGAGATACGGGCGGGGACGGGAGGCCAGGAAGCCAGCCTCTTCGCCGGGGATCTGTACCGCATGTACTCGCGATACGCCGAGAACAACGGGTGGAAGAGTGAGCAGCTCTCCTCCAGCCCGTCCGAGCTCGGGGGCTTCAAAGAGATCATATTCTCATTGAAGGGAGACGACGTGTTCCCCCGTATGAAGTTCGAGTCGGGGGTGCACCGCGTCCAGCGCGTGCCGGTCACGGAGTCGAGCGGGCGCATACATACCTCGGCCGCGACAGTGGCGATCCTGCCCGAGGCGGAGGACGTCGAGGTCAGCATAGAGCCGTCGGACCTCAAGGTGGACGTATTCCGCTCTACGGGCCCCGGCGGACAGTCGGTGAATACCACGGATTCGGCTGTACGCCTGACGCACAAGCCGACGGGTATGGTCGTCACCTGCCAGGACGAGAAGTCCCAGCTGCAGAACAAGGAGAAGGCATTGCGTATCCTCAAGGCGCGTATCCTGGACGCGGCGAGAAGGCGGAAGCAGCAGGAAGAGGCGGAAAAGCGGCGGCTTCAGGTCGGCACGGGAGAGCGAAGTGAGAAAGTCCGCACGTACAACTTCCCGCAGGGTCGCGTGACGGACCACCGCATAGGCCTGACGCTCCATAAGCTCTCAGGCATCCTCGAGGGTGAGCTGAATGAGTTGATCGTAGCCCTGCAGGAGGACGAAAGGGCGAGGGCGCTCAAGGAAGTTGGCCGGTGAACCTGGTCGAGTCAGTAGCCCGGGCCGCTTCCTACCTCGAGAGACACGGTGTCAGCTCGCCCCGTCTGAACTCTGAAGTCCTGCTGGGGCATGTGGTCCGCCTTGAGCGGGTGGAGATATACACAAACTACGACAGGCCGCTCTCCGCGGCGGAGGCCGAGGCGTATAAGAGCCTCCTTGTGAAGCGTGCCGGTGGATGCCCGCTTCAATACCTGACTGGCGCGGCTGGTTTCATGGGTCTTTCCTTCGAGGTCGGTCCGGGCGTTTTCATACCGCGACCGGAGACCGAGGTGCTTGCCTTGAAGCTGTTGGAGGGATTGCCGCCGGGCCGCGCCGAGATCCTCGACCTCGGGACAGGGTGCGGGAATATCGCCGTCTGCGTCGCGTTGAGACACCCATCTGCGGTGGTGGTAGCCGTTGACAATGACCGACGGGCGGTCGAGCTCTGCGAGAGTAACGCGAGGCGGTACGGTGTCTCAGATAGAATCCGGGCGCTTGTAGGTGACCTCTATGATGCACTGGAGGGCAGGTCTTCCCCTCTTTTCGAGGCAATAGCTTCAAACCCCCCCTACATCCCCGAATCAGCCGTGGGCGGGCTTCCAGTCGAGGTGAGGGATTTTGAGCCTATGGAGGCGCTGCTCGGCGGGCCGGACGGCCTTGATGTGGTCAGGCGCATCGTTCGTTATGCGCCCGCCCATCTGAAGTCCGGCGGGCGGCTGCTCGTCGAGATCGACGACGGCCAGGTCGAAGAAGCGATGAATCTATTTGACGGGGGATGGGAAGAGGTCAGATATCACGAGGACCTCGCCGGGCGCGCGAGGGTCGTGGAGGCCAGGCTTGTCGCGACGGGTCTCTCAGGGGTGAACCCATGTTCCGAGCACAGATAGGACCGGCCGGTTTCTCTTCAAGCGACGTCGAACGGGCGGCGGAGATACTTGCCGGCGGCGGCGTCGGCATCATACCGACGGACACCGTTTACGGGCTCACGGCTCTTGCATCCCATGAGGGCGCGGTAAAGCGCCTGCTCGATATCAAGGACCGTCCGGCAGGGAAGCCGCCTCCCGTACAGATATCGGAGGCCGCTGACGCCCATATGCTCACCTTCGCTGAAAAACCTGATGCCGTCGCCCTGATGAAGAAGTTCTGGCCCGGCCCGCTGACGATTGTGCTCCGGCGGAGGGAGGGCGTCGATCTCCCCTTCCAGGAGCGCGAAAGCCTCGCGCTTCGTATGCCGGATAACTCTTTCTGTCTGGAGCTGATCCGGGCTGCGGGATTCCTGGTGGTGCCGAGCGCCAACCGCTCGGGTGAGCCTCCGCCCGTCTCGGTCGAGGAGGTAGCTCACGAGGTTGTCGGGCTTGTCGACTTTGTCGTGGACGGCGGCGCCTGCAAGAGCGGTGCCGAGTCCACAGTGGTTGACCTGACCGGGGGGCTCCAGGTCTTGAGGGAAGGAGCTATAACCCGAGAGGAGATAGAGAGGGCCCTGGGGGAATCCGAAGGGAGCGGGTAGGCGATTGAGAATCCTGTTTGTGTGCACCGGGAACATGTGCAGAAGCCCGATGGCGGAGGGTCTGGCCCGGGCGGTCATCGACCGGGAGTACCCGGAGACGAGGGAGCGGTTCGATTTTTCCTCCGCCGGCGTCGCGGCTCTCGAGGGCAATGTACCGGCTCGCGAGGCCGTCGAGGTCATGATGGAAAGGGGTATAGATATAAGCGGCCACAGAGCGCGAAACGTTACACGGAGGATTCTTGAAGCTAGCGACCTCGTGCTTACAATGGAGGGGGCCCAGAGGAAGAGGGTCGAAGAGATGACGGGGGGAGTTGCCCCCCCCGTGTTCCTGCTCCTCGAACTGGGGGAAGCGGGAACGGAAGAACGTGACGGACTATGGGCTCGAGACGCGTCTCGATATGAGGTACTGGACCCGATCGGGATGTCCGCCGACGAGTACCGGTACGTTGCCGCCATCATGGAGGGCCCGATCGAGAACATACTCCGGTTGTTGGGGTCGGGTCTTGAAACGTGAATTCAAACGCGTATTATTATTTAGACCGGGCTCTTAGCCCGGTTCAAAGATCCCGGCCTGAGAGGCCGGGCTTAATAGTGGTTAATAAGTCACGTTTCAAGACCTGACCCCAAACTGGTAGAATCTTGGCCGTAGTTCAGACATAATGGGAGCGGGAATTGGTACAGGAGCATAAGGGCAGCGTAATTATAGCGATAGGGAGCGATCACGCGGGGTACAACATGAAGGGGAACTTGAAGAGTACGCTCGTTGAGGCGGGCTACAGTGTCGAGGACATGGGAACGTATTCGGATGAGTCGTGCGACTATCCGGATTTTGCCCTGAAGGTCGCGGAGGTGGTGAGCCGCGGTGAGGCAGAGAAGGGAGTACTGGTCTGTGCTACCGGTGTAGGGATGAGCATGGTGGCAAACAGAGTCCCCGGTGTAAGGGCTGCGGTCTGCAACGACGAGTACACCGCGAGGTTCAGCCGTCTGCACAACGACGCGAACGTCCTTACGATGGGAGCGCGTGTGATAGGCGAGGAGCAGGCCAGGCGAATCCTGGATACGTTCATGACCACGGAGTTCGAGGGCCGGGAGGAAACCGGGGCCCGCCACGTACGACGGCTTGATAAAATCAGGGAGATCGAACGCAAGTACATGAAGACGGATGGGTCGACCGGTTAGGGAGGAATAATTGGGACCAGCAATAGGTGACCGCGAACTCAAACGCATGGACCCCGAGGTCGCAGGGGCGCTCGAGCTGGAACTGAAAAGAGAGAGGGAGTTCGTTAACCTCATCGCGAGCGAGAACTACGCTTCGCTTGCAGTTCTAGCGGCGCAGGGGTCAATCCTCACCAACAAGTACGCTGAGGGTTACCCCGGCAACAGGTACTACTCCGGGTGCGAAGCTGTTGATATCGCGGAGAGACTGGCGGTGAGCCGGGCAAAGGAGCTGTTCGGCTGCGAGCACGCGAACGTTCAGCCTCATGCCGGTGTGCAGGCCAACATGGCGGCCTACGTGTGCTCGCTGAAACCCGGCGACACGATGATGGCGATGGACCTGACCTGCGGGGGCCACCTCTCCCACGGAGCTGCCTCGAGCTTCTCCGGCAAGCTCTACAAAGCGGTCCATTACGGTGTGGACAGGGAAACCGAGATGATCGACTACGACCTGGTCGCTGAGATCGCGAGGAAGGAAGAGCCACGCCTCATCGTGGCCGGGTGCAGCTCCTACCCCCGACGCCTCGATTTCGAGGCGTTCCGCCGCATAGCGGATGACGTTGGTGCGTTGCTGATGGTCGACATGGCGCATTTTGGGGGGCTTGTAGTCGGCGGGGTGCACCCGGACCCTGTGCCGTATGCCGATTACGTCACCGGCACCACCCACAAGACGCTGAGGGGGCCGAGGGGCGGCCTGGTGCTCACGCGGGAGTCGAACAGGGAACGCCTGGACTCCGTCGTCTTCCCGGGGATGCAGGGAGGCCCCCTGATGCACGTGGTCGCCGCGAAGGCCGTCTGTTTCAAAGAGGCCCTGCAGCCGGAGTTCAAGCTCTATCAGGAGACGATTGTCACCAACGCGAAGGCACTCTGCGAGAAGATGGGCTCGGAAGGCTTCCGCATAGTCTCCGGAGGCACGGAGACCCATCTCTTCCTCATAGACCTGCGGCAGAACGGCCTTTCCGGCAAGGAGGCCCAGGACGTCCTGGAGTCGGTCGGGATAAACGTCAACATGAACGAGATCCCTTACGATGAAACGCCGCCCACGGTCACCTGCGGTATCAGGATAGGGACGCCCGCGGTCACGACGAGGGGCATGAGGCCGGAGCACATGGATACCCTGGGAGGCTTGATATCCCGCGCCCTCAAGGAGAGGGAGAAGGAGTCGGTCCTTGCGGATGTGCGGGAGAAGGTGCGCGGGCTCCTGGCGGGGTTCCCACTGTATCCGGAGCTCGATTGACCGATGCCCCACAGGACCGTTATCCATTGAGCCATCTTACTGTCCGAGCGTGGCCGTTGTGGTAAACTCATGAAAGCCTTGAAGCCCGCTGGAGGGTCTATTGAGTGACGATTTCGAGAAAGTGGCTCAGATTACCGAGTCTTCGCAAAGGGTTGTGGCGCTGACCGGCTCCGGGATATCGACTGAATCCGGTATCCCGGACTTCCGTTCACCGGGGGGTCTCTGGACGAGGTACGACCCTTCCGTCTACGCCACTTACGAATCGTTCATCAACGACCCGACGAAATTCTGGGAGATGTCGGCTGAACTCCACCCACTCCTCGAGAACGCGGAGCCTAACGCGGCCCACATAGCGCTCGCCGAGCTCGAGCGGCTTGGGAAATGCGAAGCCGTGATCACGCAGAACATTGACAACCTTCACCAGGAGGCCGATAGCTCCATAGTGCTGGAGCTGCACGGTACGTATCGGACCGGGACCTGCCTCTCGTGCGGCCGGCAGTTCGATTACGACGAGATAAAGGAACTGGCACTCGGGAATGTCATCCCCGTTTGCGCCTCGTGCGTGGGGACCATAAAGCCGGATGTGGTGTTTTTCGGGGAGCCTTTGAACGCGTCCGTACTGCAAAGGGCGATCGAGTACGCAACAAGCTGCGACCTGATGTTTGTTATAGGGGCAGGGCTTGAAATCTTCCCCGCCGCCACGCTTCCGTCCTACGCCCACAGGAGCGGCGCAACGCTTGTGTTCGTAAACATCACAGCTACCGCTTACGACGAGATCGCTGATATTATACTGATTGGAAAAGCCGGAGAAGTGATGCCGCAGGTGCTTGAGGCCTACCGCGGGCTGAAGGGTGCGGTCCGGGATTAAGAGCGGGGGGGATCATGCCGCTAGGTTTTGACAGCTTTGAGAACTGGTCGAAGAAGTTGGAGGAAGTGAAGCTCTCCGGGATGGGGGACAGGCTGAAGAAGGGCTTCACAAAGCGGCGTGCCATCATAATCATCGGGCTTCTCGTCATCATCGTCTTTTTCGCTTTCATCTTCCCGTTCGCGAGCTTCTATACCGACGCGCTCTGGTATAACCACCAGGGGTTCCAGAACCTCTTCTGGAAGATGTTCTGGGCCAAGATACTCATGGTCATAATCTTCGGGGCGGTCTTCTTCGTATTGATCTACGCCAACGTCTTGCTGGCGCGCAGGATCCCGCCCTCGCAGAAGATCAGCGCGGAGGGCTCCCCCCTCGAGTCCTTCATCGATAAGGCCAGGAAGACCTCGGGGAAGCTGATCAGCATTGGCACTGTCGTATTCTGCGTACTGGCCGCCTTCTTCGCCGGGCTCGGGTGGGGAGGCAAGTGGGAGATGGTTCTCAAGTTCTTGAACCACACCTCGTTCGGGACAAAAGACCCGCTGTTCAACAAGGACATCGGTTTCTACGCTTTCTCGTACCCCTTCCAGAGAGCCCTCGTTGACTGGTTTCTTTCTTCCCTGATCTTCATACTGTTTGTAACCGCGGTTGTCTACGTGTTAACCGGGGGGGTCCGCCTGAAACGCGGCCCGGACATGCTGGCTCCGCACGTGAAGGCGCACCTCTCCGTCCTCCTGGCGCTGGTCTTCCTGGCAAAGGCATGGTCATACAGGCTCAACATGTACGAGGTCCTTTTCTCCAAGAAGGGGGTCGTCTACGGGGCCGGATATACAGCCGTGCATGCGCAGCTTCCAGCCCTGTGGATAATGTTCGTCCTGGCACTGTTGGCCGCCGTTATTCTCCTCATAAACATACGGTACCGTGGCTGGAAACTGCCCGCTATCGCGGTGGGATCTCTCGTCGTCGTGGCATTCCTTGCCGGGACGGTATATCCATTGATAGTGCAGAACTATGTTGTGAAACCCAACGAGCGGACCAAGGAATCCCAGTATCTAAAATACAACATCGATTTCACCCGCCAGGCTTACAAGATAAACGAGGTGCAGACAAAGCCGTTCGAGGCCGGCCTGAGCCTCGACCAGGAGGGGATCCGGAGGAACCAGACCACCGTGAGGAACATAAGGCTCTGGGACCCGCGTCCCCTGCTCAACACTTACCAGCAACTGCAGGCGATTCGGCAGTACTATATGTTCAACGACGTCGATGTGGATCGATATACGATCGACAACGTCTACAGGCAAACCTTGATCGGTGCCCGCGAGATGCTGCAGTCGAACCTGCCCGAATCGGCGCGTACCTGGGTGAATAAGACCCTGGTCTATACCCACGGTTACGGAGCATGCCTGAACGCGAGCAACGACGTGTCGAGCGAGGGCAACCCGGTCTTCCTGATCGAGGACATCCCGCCGAAGGGCCAGACCAACCTCCAGGTGAAAAGGCCCGAGATCTACTTCGGCGAGAAGTCCAACGATTATATCGCCGTCGATTCCAGCGAGAAGGAGTTCGATTATCCCAGGGGCGATAAGAAGATGTATACGGTCTATAAGGGTGATGGCGGCGTCCGGGTCAATTCCTTCTGGAGGAAGATCCTGTTCTCAATAAGGTTCGGCGACATAAGCCTCCTCTTCAGCGGCCAGGTAACAGGGGATTCGCGGCTGATGTACTATAGGAGTGTAAAAGACCGGCTTGCCAAAAGCGCCCCCTTCCTGAAGTTTGACAAGGATCCCTACATGGTGCTGGCTGATGATGGAAAGCTCTACTGGATCGCAGACGGGTACACCACCACCGACAAGTTCCCGTATTCGCAGCCCACAAGCGGGTTCGGCAACTATGTCCGCAATTCCGTGAAGGCTGTGATTGACGCATACGACGGCAAAGTCTGGTTGTATGTCATCGATCCGGAGGACCCCATAATCGCTACCTACCAGAAGATCTTCCCGCAGATCTTTACCTCATTCGACAAGATGCCCCAGGACCTGAAAAGGCACCTGCGCTATCCAGAGGACTACTTCCTGGCGCAGTCGGACATACTCAGGACCTACCACATGACGGACCCCAAGGAGTTCTACAACAAGGAAGATGAGTGGGATTTCCCCGAGGAGGTAGCCGACGGCAAGGTGCCGATGGAGCCCTACTACGTCATCATGAAGCTGCCCGATGAACAGGGCGAAGAGATGGTTCTCATGCTGCCGTTCGTCCCCCACACCAAGCAGAACATGATCTCCTGGCTCGGGGCGCGCATGGACGGGGAGCACTACGGCGAGTTGGTCAACTATATGTTCCCGTCGGGGCGCCTGATATACGGACCGGAGCAGATAGAGGGCAGGATCGAGCAGGATCCCGAAATCAGCAGGCAGCTCTCTCTCTGGAGGCAGGAGGGGTCACAGGTCATCCGGGGCAACCTGCTCGTAATACCGATTGAGCAGTCACTCATATATGTCGAGCCGCTTTACCTGCAGGCCACCCAGATACCCATACCGCAGATCAAGCGGGTGGTCGTGGTCTACGGTCAGCAGGTGGTGATGGAGGGGACCCTCGATCAGGCGATTGCGAGGCTCTTCGCCGGCGCTCCCCCGAGCGCTATCACGCCGCCACCCGAGCAAAAGCCGGCCGTAGAGATCTCAGACCTCACCAAACAGGCTCTCGATCTATACAACAAGGCGGTTGAGGCGCAGAAGGCGGGCGACTGGTCCGCGTACGGCAACTACTTGAGTCAACTGAACGACATTCTCAACCAGCTCGCCGAAGCAAACCAGTAAGAAAAGATACGTCTCGCGTCATTCTAATTTTACGACCTGCTGGCTGCGGCGCTCTCCGTCAATCTTCACCAGTACGTAGTGATAATATCCTCCGCTTTGAGGCACCATGTGGAGCGGGGCGCCCGCCCCGCCGGTTATGGTGAGGAGCATCCCATCTTCCTTTGACTGTCTGTAAGCGTGCAAATGCCCGCAGAAGAGCTCCTCAACATTACCGGACGAAAGAATAGGCACAAGGTTCTCGTTTGCCTCCATCCCGATTCTTTCCGACGGGTCGTAACGACTTGAGTATGGAAAGCCGGGGGCCACGTGGCAGACTGCGAAGATATGTTGGTAACCTTTCCCCTTGGCGGTCTTGAGGTCGTCCGTTACCCACTGCTGCTCCTGTGGGTAGAAGCCGAGAGATGTTATGCTGTTGTCTATGAGCACGAAGTGGCAGTTCTTGTGGTCGAACGCCTGGTGTGGCGGCCCCAGGTAAGCGCTGTATATCCCATCGACCGGGCCACTGGCTACGTCATGGTTACCAGGCACGCAGTAGTACTTGACGCCGCTTGCCTTCATTTTGGAGATGAAATTCTGGAACTCCGTGGGGGTGCCGCTGCCGGTAACGTCGCCTGCGATTATCATAAAGTCGACCGACTTCGCTGCCTCGAGCACCTTGTCGAATACCTGGTAGTTGTTCTGCGGGTCGCCGCACACGATGAAGGAGAATTGCGGTCCGGCCTTTTGCTGTACAGTGCTGCCGGTTGCAGATCCCTGATTCGTGGATGGGCTTCTGGTCTCTTTGTCAATGCAGCCGGGTGCGGCGACGAAAAGGACCAGTAGCAAAAGAACCGCGAGACAACAGACCCCTTTGAAATGCCTTCTACCGGGCTTGTGTTTGGTACT
>JAENXM010000198.1 GCA_016649525.1 Actinomycetota bacterium | reverse complement strand
CACCAGGCTCAACCTGGACTTAATGCCGCGGGCGAGCATGCAGTCCGGGTCCCCCTCCCAGAGCCTCCCGTGCAGGAAGGAGCGCGTGAACAGATATATGAGGGAGTTGCGCGTCCCGGGCGTGCCGCGGTCCCTTATAAGAGGCTGGTAAACCGGCCGCCAGTACGGGGCCACGTCACCACCCACACGCTGGGCGTCGCATATACCCGCACCCAGCAGAAACGCACCGCCGGCAATCAGGATATACGTATTCTCGCCGAGCGCGTTCCTTATGACCGAAAGAGCGTTGTGCATCGCCTCCGCCCTCGTCACCGTACTGTCGTAACGCTCCCCCCCCAGAATCCCTGTCGTCAGGAAGTCGAGCTTTACGAAGCGGAAGCCCTGGCCCCGGACCGCCGTGAATATCTCGTGAAGCCATGAGAGGACCTCCGGGTGCGTGATATCGAGTCCGTAGAAGCGTCCCTTCCAGAGGGGATTGACGCCTGCGAGGACCGGCTTCCCGCGCCTGTCCCGAAGGACCCATTCCTTCTTCTCCTTGAAGAGCTTCGATCTCCTGGTGACGGTGAAAGGGGCGAGCCAGATGCCCGGTGTCTTCCCCCTGGAGGCTATCTCTTTTGCAATCTCCTTCATCCCGCCGGGGAAGTCGTCGTTCGTCTCGAGCCATTCGCCCAGGCTCTTCTGGTAGCCGTCGTCCACCTGCACGACCTCCAGCCCGAGCCAGTCTCGCTTGCCCGCTATGAACTCGAGGTTCTTGAGCACCTCTTCCCTGTTTATGCCCGTAAAGTAGCGGTACCATGAGCCCCAGCCGGGCGGGGCCGGCCGCGTGCCGGCGACCCCCTGTTCCCTGGCGAGAAGCTCAGCGTAGGTCTCGAGGTTCCGTCCCGACAGATCCCCCGGGATAACGGCAAGGGGTTCGCTCCAGAAGTCCTCCCCCCGGCCCGGCCGCTTTCCCTCGAAGCGGGCCGCCGCCGCCAACTCCGATTCGGCGGGCTTCCTGCCGAGCCTGGCGGAGACCCGTGAGAGAGCCCTGCGGACGCCGATAAAGCCCACGACAACCGAGTCCCCCTCATCGATATCCGCAAGCCCGGCGAACCACTCGCTCTCGAACCTCCCTCTCTCGGACGAGACAGGGGTATCGGTGTCGAAGAGCATCGGCTTGACGATCCTGGGGAGAAAAAGCGGGTAGAGGTAGTCTCCCGGCCTCTTGCTTTTAAGAACGCCCGTGGGTGTCCAGCACTGCCAGCCGTTCTGGTAAAAGCGCCAGGAACGGATGCGCTCCCTGCCGGGCCATATCCCTCCCGCGTGAACGTCGAGAGGGACCATCGCCTCGATCGCCGGCGGCTCGTCGGAATCCTCCCAGCGCATCCCGACTTCCAGGAGCAGCGCTTCGCCCCGCCGACGCGCGCGACACAGGAGGCTGCCCCATTCCTCTTTCTTCTCGAGCCTACACTCGTCCTCGCCCGCAACAGCAACGTCCCAGTTTCCCCCTGAGCTAATTGCCTCCTCCGTTTTCTCCTTCCTCGTCACGACAACACACTTCGCGTCATTGAAGATAAGTTTTCCGTCGGAGAGGACGGAGAAGGTCCCCGCCCCGAGATCGAACTCGAGACGGCAGTCCCCGCCGCCAAAGGCAAAGGTGTCTTCCTCTTTATCCACCTACCTCACCACCAAATTCGCAGGTCCCGGCCTGAGAGGCCGGGCTTAACCCCACCGCCAATCAGTCGACGTCTTTGAGCAGCGTCCGCGCAACCGCGGCGCATGTGTCCAGGGTCCTGTCTTCAGAGCCAGGCAAGTCGGCAAGATGCACGTCTATCTCCATCACGTCGAGACCGGCAAGGACCGAGCCGGCCTCATTGCGCTGTAGTGCCAGCGCGGCTGCCAGCCCCAGCATCTCCTCGGCGGAAAGACCCAGCGTATCGAGGAACCTTACTGCGCGTACCTCGCGGCCCGCCCCGAGGTCAGCGTCGAGCGAAATATAGACTGGCTTTTTGCCTATGCGCTCAAACGCCTCCCTGGCCGCATCACCGACCCCGATCTCTCTAATGGTCCTTTTCGGGATAACCTTGACCCCGAGTTCCTCGAACGATAGATACGACTCCCGATAAGCCGGGATGCCGTCACCCTCACCCGGTTCCCCACCGTAACCCGGATGGTCGGAAGGACCTATGACCACGAGGTTCTCCGGCAGCAGGGCCTTGCTCTCGAGCAAGCTCGCGAGCCAGGTCCCGCAGTTGTAGCTTTCGGGCAAGGTATCCAGACTAGCGCTTCCCGCCTCTGCCTGCGACATCGCAGCTTTGCGCCTTATCGAGGTCGGCACAGCGTCGAAGTGGCTGTCCAGGACGATGACCGCGAGGCCAGCGGCACCGAGCTCACGTGAAAGCGCCTCGATGACGCCCCCCGTCAGGGAGTGGTCCACCCCGAACATAAGTGGCCGGGAGGGGAGAACACGCGTGGAAACGAACTCGCGCAGCCTGTCAGCGGCTTCCCTGGCGCCGCCGCAGTCGAGGAATTCCCGGTAGAGCCGCTCTCTGACGAGGTCGATGTCACCGACAGCCGGCCTCGGCTCGAGCCAGGTCCCGAGCTCGAGCCGCCCCAGGGGTGTTATCCCCTCCATGTCCGCGACCTTTCCCACGAGCAGGTCGTAAGGGTCGCGGGCAAGGTCTTCATCGATTATGCCGCGCGACAGGGCAGCGAGGTAGGCACTCTTCATCGCCACTTTCTCGGGAGCGTCCAGGGCGTCTAGCGAGCATCCGAACGCGGCGAACCCCAAAGAGACCTCCTTTGCTGAGGTGACAGCGGCCCTTCAAAAAGGGCCTACCAAGATATATCGTATATCATCATCGGAATGCAGGCACGGGGGGTCTCATGGCAGCCGCGAAGGTGATAGTGGACACGGATCCCGCGACCGGTTACCCTCTCGCGGACGTCGATGACGGGCTTGCGCTCCTCTACCTTCTGGCCTATCCGAAAGAGTTCAACCTGCTCGGCATCACCACCGTTTACGGAAACGCGTCCCTGCCGAAGACGACCTCCAAGGCCGAAGAGATCCTGAGGGTCGCCCGCCGCACCGAAATACCTGTACTGCCCGGGGCCGCCTCGAGCAAACAGCTCGGTGCCGACACGCGCGCGAGCGGCTTCCTGCGCGAGTCGGTGGCGAGCCAGCCGGGCAAGGTGACCATCCTCGCGCTGGGGCCACTCACCAACGTCGCCGCGGCGGGGTTTGCCGACCCTGATTTCTACTCGAACGTTAAACGCATCGTCATAATGGGGGGAGCGCTCGAGGAGGGTTACGGTCTCCCTCTCATCCCGCCGCTCGAGTTCAACTTCTTCAAAGACCCGATCGCCGCCGACAGCGTGCTCGGCGCCAAATGCGAGAAGGTGGTGATATCCGCGGACCTGTGCCGCCAGGCGGTCTTCACGCGCAGGGAGCTGACCTCGCTCTGGAGAATGGGGAACCCCGTAGCCACGTACCTCGCCTACCGCATAAGACCGTGGCTCAGGCTGAACCAGATAATGCCGTTCGTTCCCTGGCGGGGGGGCTTCGTACCGTGGGACGTCGTCGCGGCTGTTTACCTGAGGCGCCAGGATCTCTTCAGCGAGATAGAGGAGCGGGGGATGAGGCTTCGACAGGTACGCTTCACCACCGGCGCCTTGGAGCCCGACCCGTCCCGCGACGAGCGCCCGACCACTGTGCCAAGGCGCCAAGAGCCGCAGGCGATGCTCGATAATTTCCTCGCCGGCATCAACGAGTT
>JAENXM010000207.1 GCA_016649525.1 Actinomycetota bacterium | reverse complement strand
TTGAGCCCGGCCTCTTAGGCCGGGATTTAAGCGGGCCTGAGAGGCCCGCCTAAAGGGAATGCCGAAGCCCAAGGCTCCGGGGGTTCGAATCCCTCTCCCTCCGCCATGAGGCCCCGCAGGGGTCCCATGGCGGAGTTGGGCTGAAGAGGACCGGGTGGGGTCACCGCGCGCCGCAGAAGCGCTTACAGTTGTCCTTTCGAATCATGCTCCCTATCGGGTGATTAGCCTGATGGAATGACTCTGAAGCCGGAAACAGAGTACGCATATCGGCGCGGGGGGTGGTTCGAATCCCTCTCCCTCCGCCAGTTGTTTTTCCCTGTTTCAAGGGGTTTGTTGAGTATTGGCAACAAGTGACAATCAGAAGCCCAAGCGGTGAAAATTTAGAAATTGTAAACCATTTGTAAACATGCATTAGTAAACCTGTTGTTATATCGGGGCGGCATAATTACATAAAGCGTGATACGGATAGGGTTCTATATCAATCGAGATTTCCCAATTGCTCGGGGGTTCATGGGCTAATTCATGATAGACTAGTGCGGCAAGTGGCAATGGGCAGGACTAGCACCTACTTCCAGCCTGCTGGCATCTGCATGTTTCTTGAGGGTATATCCACATGTTATAGGGCGGTGATTGTCGCTGATGTCCACCGAGAATCTCCTTGAAATAGATGAAGTAAGGGAAGTTATCGCCCTGGGAAAGGGCAAGGGGGTACTCACCACCTGCGAAATCACCGAGCTCTTAGAAAACGTCGAGCTTGCCCCGAACCAAGTAGACGGCCTGCTTAACCTTTTGTCCGACAGGAGTATTGAGATAACTGATGAACTCGTGGAGGCCCTGGCTGAAGACCCGGAGAGGTCACCCACCAAAACCAAGGGAGAGGTCTCTTCGTATTACATACCTACCTCAACCTCGAGCGGTGACCCGGTACAGCTGTATCTAAAGGAGATCAGAAGTTTCTGTCTCATCGGGAAGGACCAGGAGATCTCCCTGGCCAAGCGGATTGAGGCAGGTGAGAGGGCGACTGCCAGGTTGGAATCCGGTGAGAATGGTAGCGAAGCGCAGTTTCTTGCGCTCAAGGAAGTCGAGCGCGACGGCAGGGAGGCGAAACGGGCGCTGGTCGAGGCGAACCTGAGGCTGGTCGTCAGTATAGCAAAGCGTTACATGGGAAGGGGTCTGGTTTTCCTCGACCTTATCCAGGAAGGGAACATCGGCCTCATGCGGGGGGTCGAGAAGTTCGATTACAGGAAGGGATTCAAGTTCAGCACTTACGCCACATGGTGGATCCGCCAGGCTATAACCCGGGCCATAGCGGACCAGGCAAGGACTATTCGTGTCCCGGTACACATGGTGGAGATGATAAGCAGGACCATGAGGGTTCAGCAGCAGCTGTCACAGGAGCTTAAGCGCGAACCAACGGCTGAAGAGGTGGCCGAAGAACTGGGAATGCCTGCGGACAAGGTGCGCCAAGCCCTCAGGGTCAGCCAGCTAACCATCTCACTGGAGACGCCAGTGGGGGACGAGGGGGATACCCAGATAATCGACTTCGTTGAAGACAATGAAGCCGTGGTACCGGTTGATTCCGCCGCATTCAACTCGCTTAAGGAACAACTGGGAGAAGTGCTCGAGGAGCTGGATGCCCGCGAGAGGAGAATCATCGAGCTACGTTTCGGACTGCTGGACGGTCGCCAGAGGACCCTCGAACAGGTGGGCTACGTGTTCGGTGTAACCCGTGAGAGGATACGGCAGATAGAATCCAAGACTCTCTCCAAGCTCAGGGACCCGGCGCGCAGCGATTTGCTGCGCGATTACGTTAAGGGGTAGCGGACCCCGTTTTCTCCAAGCAACCAACGCCTAGACCTTGTTTTCGGACGACACCTTACATACAGAACACCAGTCTGCTATAATCCGTACTCGTACCAGTTCTTTTTCGGTAGGTTTTGATACTTTTCCCGAGGAGACCGTAGCCTCGGGTTTTGTTTTAACCGGAGGAGTTGAAGAATAGTGAACATATATGTTGGAAACTTGGATTACGCCACAAGCTCTGAGGACATACAGGCAGCCTTTGAGGAGTTCGGAACTGTCGACTCCGCGAACGTCATCACGGACCGTCAAACCGGCAGGTCGAAGGGCTTCGGTTTCATCGAGATGGATGATAAAGATAAGGCGAAAGGCGCCATCGAGGCTCTTGACGGCAAGGATCTCGAAGGTCGAGCCATCAATGTCAACAAGGCCAAACCTAAGAGGGAAGAGTCACGAGGCTCGTACCGCTTCTAGGAATACGAGCTGAGCACCTTATTTACCGTGGCGATCCCTCTACTTCAAACAAGATATGAACAGATCGGATGCCCGGTTTAATGAGGAACCTGAACTCCCGGGGGTTCATAGACTCCCGGGAGTTGTGGGTTGCAGAGCAACGGGTATGCTTGAGACCTAACACTACCTGCTACGATAACGCAGGTGAAAGAGTAGATACGGAGGTTGATTTGGAGCACAAGACGGTTACGACACCAAAGAATAAAAAGCGGAAGAACAGGGCTACGGTTGCGCTCATAGCTCACGATGCAAAGAAAGTGGATATCGTGATGTTCGCGAACGAGCACCGGGACTCCCTGCAAAAGTGCGAGTTGATTGCCACCAGGGCGACCGGAGAGCAGGTAACGCAGAATACGGGCCTGGATGTCAAGTGTTTGCTTGGCGGTCCTGACGGAGGAGATCTTCAGATCGGGGGGTTAATAGCGAGCGGAGAGGTTGACCTCGTCATATTCTTGAGAGACCCACTTCAGAAGCAGCCCCATGACCCGGACATAACCGCTCTGTTGAGGGTTTGCGATGTTCACAACATTCCCCTTGCGACAAACCCCACGTCTGCCCACTTACTCCTGAGGGGAATAGCCCAAAGGCTTGATGCTAATAAACCAGCTGTCTGATGCCGAAGGGGATAGACTTAGTTGAGTAAGCGCATCATCAAGAGCCGGACATAAGTGAGACACGGATATCTTGATGTTTGTCCTTTCAAAGCTGTAAACATTTTGTAAACATACTGGACGACACCAGACGACACAGGATAACACCAGGACGGCACGAAGCTCCCTGAAGCCCCGCACAGGACAGCACCAGACGACACCAGATGACACAGGATGACACGGCAATCAACGGTCTTGAAAACCGTTTGAGCCCGGCCTCTCGAGGCCGGGTCTGCAGCGGGCCTGAGAGGCCCGCCTAAAGGGAATGCCGAAGCCCAAGGCTCCGGGAGTTCTAATCCGTCTCCCTCCGCCATCCTCGAAAAAGCGTAGGGGTGGGCTACAGGACGACGAAGACTACGCAGAAGAAATTTAAGAGGCTGCCAAGAAGAACGAATACATGAAAGACCGAATGGACGTACTGCTTCTTCTTACCGATCACATAAAGGATTGAGCCGATGGTATACGATATGCCTCCGGCGAGGAGCAGCACAGAACCGGCAACTCCCAGCGCGCGAATAGCGGGTTCGATAGCGATAACCCCGGCCCAGCCCATGACTATGTAACATGCCAGCGAGAAGTGTCGGTACCTCTCGAGATCGATTGCGGTAAGCGTTACGGCAATCGCCGCAGAGACCCACTCTATGGCGAAAATCACCCACGCTA
>JAENXM010000248.1 GCA_016649525.1 Actinomycetota bacterium | reverse complement strand
TCCTGCACTGGATACAGCCATCCGCTGATAAGATAGCCGAGGGTATCGGCTGGCCCAAAGGCAGTCCCTTTCAGAAAGAGGTGGCCGCCGCGGACGGTGCCTTCGGCATCCTGGGGATAATCTGCGGCTTCATTTCCCCCAGCGATTTCTGGACCGCCACCGCCATCGGCGCGTCCTTTATGCTCTTCATGATGGGAGTCGGGCACGTGATCGATGTGGTGAAGAACAAGAACCGCTCCCCCCTGAATGCAGGGTCCACTATGTATTTCGGCCTCCTCCTTCCCGTCGTCCTGATAACCCTGCTGATCCTGTGGAAGGCTGGGGTTTGACCGGGTTTCAAGGGGAGTTCTAGGCGGAGGGAAAGGGGCAGGCCATGCAGGATACCGAGATGAAGAAGGCCGCGGTGGACGATATCGAAGTCGCCTGCAAGAGCTGGGGCGAGGGGGAACCGTTGCTGCTGCTCATGGGACTGAGCGGCACCCTGGACCTCTGGGAGCCCCGGGTCCTGGAGAGGCTGTCGTCCGCATACAGGGTGGTGGTGTTCGACTTCCGCGGCATGGGTGAGACCACCACCGGTACCAAGGAATTCACTATCGCGCAGTTCGCCGAGGACACGGTGGGATTGATGAAGGCTCTTGGTATCGAGAGAGCGCATATCCTGGGCTGGTCCATGGGGGGAGACGTCGCCCTGCAGCTGGCGGTGGCCTTTCCGGAGAGAGTGGACAAGCTGGTGGTCTACGCCGGAGACTGCGGGGGAGAGGAGAGGGTCATAACCCAGGAGGTAATAGATGAGGTCAGGAAACTGGCCGACCCGGAAGTACCGCCATGGGACTTCTTCGGCATCCTCTTTCCCCCCAAGTGGATGGAGGAGAACACCGATTTTATCAAGACCTTCCCCATACCCCAGGAGCAATCATCCTACGAGAACATCAGAATGCAGGGAGAGGCCTACCTCAAGTGGGAGGGCTGCTACGGCAGGCTGAAGGACATCGCCAGGCCCACTTTGGTGATCACGGGGACGGAGGATATTTCCACACCGTACGGCAACGCCATCATACTGGCAAACGCCATACCCGCCTCGTGGCTGATGAGGTTCGAAGGGGCCGGTCACGGCCTGATGTACCAGTACCCGGACGAGTTCTCGCAAGTGGTTATGGATTTCCTGAAGCTGTCCAAGGTGAAGTCCTGAACGCAGGGTCAGGTCTTGATTATCGATCTATTTACCATATAATGGACGGTTACTCGATTGTCGAGACCTGACCCCATTCTTTACAACATCGCTTCGCCCTTTTCCTCCATCTCCTCGAGCAGCGTGTAGTAATTCGGTAGCTCGTTGAGGTGGGCCAGGGCAATCTTCGCCGTCATTGTCGGGTCATCATCGCTGACGTTGGTAGCTGGGTCTACAGTGCCATGCTCCAGCTCAACGTTGATGCCCATGTAGAACTCATTGCCATCGTACTTGTCCGATAGACCCAGGCTATCGAGTATCTTCGCCGCTTCTTCTCTACTGAACTCCTTCTCTGCCATGTTGCTCCTCCTTGATTACATCCGTAAGATTCTCCCTAATCTCTCCATATGTCTTTCTATATCCTATATTTCACTTAGATATTATCTTTTGATTATTGAAAGCCACTTAGCTCTATTGTTTATTCCCACTAACCCAGGATTCTATTCGGTTGTCGCCTCGACCCGCTCCTCCTGCGACATCTCGGCCAGTTTCTTCACTTCATCGATGCTCAGGCCGAGCCCCGCAGCAACACGCCCACCGTACTCCTTGTCAGCCTTGTAGAAAAGGGCTGTCTGCCGGAGCTGTATCCGCGTCTGCGCCCCTCCGAGATGTCCAACGATGTTCGAAACCAGGTGTTCGCGGTCCTCGTCTTTCATCACCTTGCGATACAGGAGGCCTGCCTGGACGAAGTCGATGTCACCCAGCGGATACTCATGGCGGGCGGCCAGCCCGGAGACGTCAACCTCCGGCAAGGCCGCCTTGGGGTCGGGGTCCGGTCCGCCGAAACTGTTGGGCCAGTAGTTCGGGCCTCCACCGCCGCCGTCATCGCTGCGCATCGCGCCATCGCGCTCGTAGTTGCTCGTCTTGCTCGCCTTGGGAGCGTTTATCGGCAGCATGTGGTAGTTGGGGCCAAGCCTATGCCGCTGGGTATCGTGGTAGCTGAAGAGGCGCCCCTGCAGAAGCTTGTCCGGGGAGGGCCCGATGCCGGGAACGAAGTTTGCCGGCGAGAAGGCAGCCTGTTCCACCTCCGCAAAGTAGTTCTCCGGATTACGGTTGAGGACAAGGCGGCCGACATCCATAGGAGGGAAGTCCGCATGAAGCCACACCTTGGTTATGTCGAACGGATCAAACCGGTACTCCTTGGCCTGCTCGGGGGTCATTATCTGCACTTCAAGACGCCATGACGGGAAATCGCCGCGCGCTATCGTTTCATAGAGATCGCGGGTGGCACAGTCGGGGTCGATGCCCCGCATGCGGGCTGCTTCCTCACCGCCGAAGTTGTCTATCCCCTGCTCGGTCTTGAAGTGATACTTAACCCAGCAGTACTCACCCTTCTCGTTGTACCACATGAAGGTGTGGCTGCTGTATCCATTCATGTTGCGGAACGTCCTGGGAGTGCCGCGGTCCGAGAAGAGTATGGTGACCTGATGGATAGACTCCGGGGTCAGGGAGAGGAAGTCCCAGAACATGTCCGGGTCCTTGAGGTTGGTCGCCGGGTTACGCTTCTGCGTGTGGATGAAATCGGGGAACTTCAGCGGGTCTCGGATGAAGAAGATCGGGGTGTTATTGCCAAGCATGTCATAATTGCCCTCCTCGGTGTGGAACTTGAGGGCAAACCCCCGGGGGTCCCGCTCCGAGTCGCCGGAGCCCTTCTCGCCGCCGACCGTGGAAAACCGCGCGAATACCTCGGTCTTCTTCCCCACCTCCGACAGGAACCTGGCATGTGTATACTTTGATACGTCGCCGATGACCTCGAAGTGCC
>JAENXM010000392.1 GCA_016649525.1 Actinomycetota bacterium | reverse complement strand
ACGATAAAGTCGCTCGCGAGCGAGGCGGAGCAAAACTCGAGCATTGTGCCCGCGGTCGAGGGGAAAAGCCTGGCGGAGGCGCAGGCGATGATCGAGCAGGCGGGACTCAAGGCGAAGCCCGACGTCGCAAGCCCACCCGACCCGGGCCAGTTCGTGGTCCTCGTCCAGGAGCCTGAGGCCGGGACGAGGGTTGAGAAGGGCTCGGCCGTGAAGCTGAAAGTGGCCGCTGCTACCGCTCCGGCCCAGGGGGTGTAAACAATCCGCGAACGCAACCGGGAGCTGGGGCTCCTTATCCTGATAATAGTGTTGATGCTCGTCGGTTTCGTGGCGGTACAGCTCGCGAGGGACGGGAAGATCGTGCCGTCCTCGTTCATCTACCCCGGCTGCGTCGCAGCCGTGTTTTTGATCCTTCACCTGGTCCTCCGGTTCCTTACCCCCCGCGCGGACTCGCTCCTGCTGCCCGTCAGCGCGGGCCTGACGTCCCTCGGCATCGTCATGATATACAGGTTGGATAAGGGGCTCGCGCTCGACCAGCTCGTCTGGATAGCGGTCGCGGCGGCGTGCTTCGTCCTCGTCGTCCTCTTCCTCCGCAACTACGAGGTGCTCGCCCAGTATAAATACACGCTGGGTATAGCGGCGCTCGCGCTCCTGGCCTCGACGATGATATTCGGAAAGGAGATAAACGGGGCGAGGCTGTGGTTGCAGATCGGGCCGCTCCATTTCCAGCCATCCGAGCTGGCGAAGATACTTCTGGTCATTTTCCTCGCGGCCTTCTTCGCCGAGAAGCACGAGGTGTTGAGCATCTCCACCCACAGGGTGCTCGGTATCCCGGTGCCCGAGCTCAAGTACTTCGTGCCGCTCGTCATAACGTGGGGACTGTCGATGCTCATGATGATATTCCAGAAGGACCTCGGCTCGTCGTTCCTCTTCTTCGGCATCTTCCTTTCGATGCTATACGTAGCGACGGCGAGGAAGACGTACGTGGCAGTGGGGGTGGTCCTTTTCATCCTCGGCGCATACATCTGCTACCTTTCCTTCTCCCACGTAGAGGT
>JAENXM010000050.1 GCA_016649525.1 Actinomycetota bacterium | reverse complement strand
GGGACGCGATTGTCGGCCCCGGGCTGTTCTCCAGTTCCGCTCCCCCGACATCGCATACTATAATCTGCTTTCCATCTTTACCTTCGACCAGCTCTGCTATCAAGTCCGCAAGTTCACAGCCGCTCATTGTATCCAGAATCCGAGAATCTTTGATTATCTTTCTTGTGGTCACCGGGTCGAGCTCTGGCTCTAACAACGCCACTCCGCTCCCGGGTTTGCCTTGCCGTTGGGTCGCAACGCGCTCACCCTTTGCCGAGAGGGACTCCGCGCGGGCCTCTACCCCGGTCGCAAGAGGTCGCAGGCCATCGGAGCTTGCCCCTTTGACGAGTGCCTTCAACACGCCGAGGTCCGCCGGCTTTATCTTTTCCGCAAGACGCCGCTTCCCTCGATCTGATACTTCCACCATTATCGGTTGGTGCCAGTAAGGGGTGCCGAGGGAGCAGTGAATACGCGTCTCCCGGTCATCTCCCCCCATCTGCTCAACGGCAGAGTTAAAAAGACGGTCGGAGCCCGCGAGAGCGCAGGCCGGACCGCAGCATACGTTCACCGTCCGGCCGGGGCGGGAGAGAAAATCGAAATGCTCGAGCTGGCCGGCTATCGAGAACACCCGGCTCGAGGGAAGCGCAAGCGATCTCGCAATTTTCTCGAGGGCGGGCGTGTCGAGAAATCCTTTCCTCTCATTCTCCTTCAGCAGCTTCTCTATCAGAACCCTGCCCGGACCACCGACCTCCATGGTCCCTCCTCTAAGTGGAACTCACCGGATCGATCTTTACAGCACTGATCTTGAACTCGGGGATCTTACCGTCTTTGTCCATCGCGGGATTTGTAAGCCTGTTCACCGCCTGCTCGGCAAAGTGGAAACTCATGAAAACGACACCCTCGGGAGAGCGCGCGCTTAGTTTTGCCTTTGTCTCGACCGAGCCCCTCCTGGAACTCAACCTTATCGGCGCCCCTTCCCGGATGCCGAGCCGCTTTGCGTCACGGGGGTTTATCTCCGCCCATCCATCCGAAATGTACTCAGCGAGCGCCCTGGAACGGCGAGTCATTGAGCCGGTATGGTAGTGATAAAGCATACGACCGGTGGTGAGTATGAATGGATATTCCCTGTCCGGCAGCTCGGCGGGCTCGATGTACTCGACAGGATGGAACCTTCCCTTGCCCCGCGTGAACTCCTTCGCATGAAGAATCCTGGTACCACGGTGTTTCTTGTCCGGACACGGCCATCTTATGCCGCCCCGCGCCAGGCGACCGAAGGATATGCCGGCATACGAGGGAGTGAGGGATGCCATCTCCTCCATGACCTTGTCGGGGCCGCTGTAGGACTGCTTATAGCCGATTCGATTGGAAAGGTCGATGACTATGTCCATGTCGCTCCGTGTCTCACCCGGAGGCTCAACCGCCTTGCGCGACCTCTGGACCAGCCTCTCGGTGTTGGTGAAAGTTCCTTCCTTCTCGACCGAGGCGACGCCGGGCAGGACAACGTCCGCGAGTTTTGCCGTCTCCGTGAGGAAGATGTCCTGGACGATGAGCAGATCGAGCTTCTCTAGCGCCTCGACGACGTGGCTTGAATCGGGGTCGGTAAGTACCGGGTTTTCCCCCACTATGTACATCGCCCGAATGTCCCCACGCGCCGCCGCGTTCATCATCTCGAGGACGGTGAGGCCCGGCTCGCCCGGTAGCTTGACCCCCCACGCCTTCTCGAACTTCCGACGCGCACCGTCATCTGAAACCGGCTGGTAGCCGGGGAAGACGTTCGGGAGCGCTCCCATGTCGCAGGCTCCCTGGACGTTGTTCTGCCCCCTCAAGGGGTTGACGCCAGTCCCCTGCCTTCCGATGTTACCCGTGAGCATAGCCAGGTTCGCTACAGCCTTGACGTTATCGGTTCCGGTCGTGTGCTGCGTTATCCCCATGGCGTAATATATCGCCGCGCTGGGCGCCGAGGCATAGAGACGCGCGGCCTTCTTTAGATCGGCGTGCGGTATCCCGGTTATCTTCTGGACCAGTTCGGGGGTGTACGCGTCTACGGCCCGCTTGAGCTCCTCGAAGTCCTCGGTCCGGCTCTCGATGAACTTCTCGTCGGCGAGCCCTTCGGCAAGGATCAACCGGGCCATCCCGTTGAGCCAGGCGACATCAGTTCCGGGACGCGGCCTCAGGTAGACGGCCGCATACCTTGCCATGGATATATCACGTGGGTCGACGACGATGAGCTTCGTCCCGCCGGAGAGGACTGCCGTCTTAATCATCTGGGCTATAACGGGGTGGTTCTCGATGGTATTGGTGCCGGTGAGCAGGATAACGTCAGCCCGGGCCAAGTCCTCGAGCGAGTTGGTCATAGCCCCGCTTCCGAACGCTGCCGCCAGACCGGCGACGGTGGGGCTGTGTCACAAGCGGGCGCAGTGGTCCACGTTGTTGGTCCCTATGACCGCCCTCGCGAACTTCTGCAGGAGGTAGTTCTCTTCGTTAGTCGCCTTCGCCGAAGCCAGTATTCCGACCGAGTCGGTCCCGTGGGTCTTCATGGTTTTCTTAAAGCCCTCGGCGACTTTGTCCAGCGCCTCGTCCCACGAGGCCTCGACCAGCTCGTCTCCCTCCCTGACAAGGGGCTTAGTCAGGCGTTCACCGTGCTGGACGTAACCGAGGCCGTACCTTCCCTTCACGCAGAGGCTCGGGCCGTTGACCGAGCCCGGAACGCCCGCCTGAACCCCTATCACCTCGTTATCCCGGACCCTCACAGACAGGGTGCAGCCTACACCGCAGTACGGGCAGATCACCGAGACACTCTGTTCCTCAACGCCGGTATGGGCGGTCGGCTTCTCTATCAGCGCCCCCACGGGGCAAAGGGATACGCACAAACCGCACAGCTCGCACGCGGAACCGCTCATCTCCTGATCGCCTGTAACAAGGGGACGCCCTTTCAGGCCGGTCCATGTGAACTCCACAGCCTCGGCGCCCTGGATCTCCCGGCAGGCCCGTACGCACAACTGGCAACCGATACACTTGGAAAGGTCACGGTGGATGAACGGGTTCGCATCGACAACGCCCCTCAGGTGGCCCAACCTCTGGGCACTCGTAAAGGCCAACCCGAGGTTCGAAGAGAGTTCCCGTAGCCGGCAGGCGTTGCCCTTCTCGCAGATGACACAGGTCTCCGGGTGGTCGCTCAGTATGAGTGAGAGAATGCGGCGTCTCGCCTCGGTGACCCTGGGCGAGTCGGTGGATATGTCCATACCGTGATCTGCGGGAGTATCGCACGCTGTGATGAGCCTGCCGCTTCCGAGGTCTTCCACGACGCATACGCCGCAGTAACCCGTGGGAGCCAGCTCGGGATGGTGACAGAGTGTTGGTATCTCGATGCCGATCTTGCGGGCAGCCTCGAGTACACTGGTGCCCGGATAGGCTGAAACACTCCTGCCGTTTACCTTGATAGAGATACCCGCCACTCTTCTGATTACCTCCGCTTTATGAGCGGTAAGCCAATCAAGCCGTTTGTGGCCAAGTATAATACATCAGGGCAGCCCAAATGCAATATCTTTTATCAACCATGAGGGAATGACTGGTGAAAGATCCTGGTCGGGGTGGGCGGATTCGAACCGCCGGCCTCGTGCTCCCAAAGCACGCGCGCTAACCTGGCTGCGCTACACCCCGAAAGTTGCTCCGAAGATATTATCGATTGAATGCTGCGTTCAAATCAATCGACTTTGCGCTCGGCGACCTTCCAGGCGCCGCCCTCGCGCTCAAGCGTATACACGGCTTTCTGTTTGACGCCCGCCGCAGCAGAGACAAGAGCCGTTCCGCGGTAGGTGTCGATATTCCAGGTCTCCTCGGTCTCCAGGGTCGCAACGCCCTCGGCGAGCATCTTCATCTTCTTATACTTCAGGCTGCTCAGGCCGGTCACGATGTGCAGCCCTTTGGTAGTGAGTTCCGCCACCTTCGCGGTTTCCTCGCCGAGCAGATCGCCCGAGCATACGGCTGGAAGTCCGGAAGTATTCAGAGTGTTCAAAGCTTTACTGTGCTCCGCATAGTAAGCGTCCATCGTCGCTTTGAGCTCCATTTCGGTCGGAGCATTAGGCTCTAGGGCGATGTCAACACCTTCGGGGGCGTAGAAGCTCTTCGACACCGGCTTACATCCCGGTAGTTCGGCTTTTATCACATGGAAACCCTCCGGGAGGTTGTTCAGGTCGATCCCTGTCTGCGTGCGCGTCAGGCGCGCGCGCATGCTCCCGTCATCTCCCCCGCCGAAGAGCCAGTATATGTGGACCGCGGTACGCGCGATGTCGGCCCCGAGCTCCTTGCTCTGCTGCACCGTGGAGTCGACGGCGTCCATCACGTCGGTCCAGGTCATGCCGGTGGTCCCGAACCTGTCGGCGATGCGCTGGGCGCTCTCCACGACGCTCTCCAGCTCCCGAGCGATGCGCTTGAACTCGTCCACCGCGTTCTGGGCGGTGCGCACGAGCTTTCGCGCGTACTCTATGGCGCTGTCCACGTCATCGGGCAGATCGCCAAGGGACAGAGCATCCTTCAGCGCCTTGTCCTCCACCGCGCTCCCGACCAGCCCATCGTCGATATAGATCTTCGAGCCACCCGGTGTGCAGAGCACTCTCGTCTTCTCCTCGGAAAGCCTGACAAGGTACTCCCTGGCGGGCCAGACTCCGCCCGCGTCCTCGGCGTCGATGTTCACGTCGAACGATCTGTCTTTATAGATGAGGGTGGCGACAAAAGGCGTACTGTTTATGGGCTCCTCCGAGAGAAGGTGGCCGAAAAGGCGGCCGGTGGTCTTCCTCGGCTCTACACTGTAGTCCTTCAGGCGGCCCAGCTCCTGCGCCTGGACGCCCTGCCATCTCACGAAATAATCGTAGGAGGAAAACCTGCCCCCGGTGTGAGCCACGAGCTCGTAGGCGCCTTTGAGATCACCCTGCTCGAGTCGTGACAGGTAGCGGTCCACGGACGCGGAAGGACTGTGTCCCGAGGCTACCACCAGGAGCGCCACGATTACCGCGATGATGGCCACGACGGCGACCAGCGCACCGGCCCAGACCCGCCCGGGTACCGCGGATATGCGGGCGCCCGCCTTGACCGCCCAGGGTTTCAGACCCCCGATAGCCTCGGCCGCCTCCACCCTCTCCTTACTCTCCTTACCCTCCTTCCCCAACGGAGCGCTGCAGTTGGTGCAGAACTTCGCGTCCGCCTCCACCTCCGCCCCGCAGGAAGGACAGGTCGGGACATCGCCTCCCGGCCCCTCACCGGTATTCGACTTGCTCACTTTGCCCGGGTTCGAGCCCGGCTTCTTCCAGAATCTCAATTCCACTTCTCAACCTCCCTCGGACGAGGCGGAGAGCTGCCGCCCCCTGTCATAAGTTGTGATTATTATGCCCAGGATAAGGCCGACGATAAGGAAAATGGTGGTTATCTGCCCACCGGCAACGCTAACGTACAAAACCTTCACGTTCTTCACTACCGACTTTATCACCTCGCTCAACACGAAGATGGTGAGCCACACCGTGAACATAACACCCGCGAAAAAGGTGATGATGTGGGTCTCCACGACGCGCCTCCTCGTGCCGACGCCGGCGACGAGCAACAGCGAGACGAGCAGGGGTATTATCGAGAGGTAGAAGAGTATCCTTGGGACTATTATCTCCCAGCCGTTGTAGTTCCGTGACACGAGGGAGAACCCGAATACTTCCACCTTTATGAACGCCCACGGCGCGAAGACGATGGCCATCATCAGGGTCACGAAGAGAGCGATCAGTATCGGGCCCTTCCTGCTCCAGGCGGTCGTGAGGAAGCGGGCGACGAGTGTCGGTTCCCCTCCTGTCTCCGGCGCCTCCGGTCCGGTGGGCGGCACCCCGGGTGACAGCGGCGCGCGGCACTCCTTGCAGTACCTGCTTCCCTCGATGTTCTCCGTGCCGCACTTCTCACAGCGCATGGATATCTACCCCCTTGAAAGGCGACCCTGCCGCGGAAGCGGCAGGACCGCACAACAGTCCTATATTCGGTTTCGCTCGTGAAACGCGCTATACCTTCTCCAGGACGTCAGCAACATCGGACAGACCGAGCTGCTCGAGGCGGGCACGCCTGGGGAAGCCCCTGTCGTCCAGGTCCCTCAAGCGGTAGAACTCGTCGATCATGTAGCCGAAATCGACGAACCGTCCGCGTATCTTCTCGACGTCCCTTACCGTGCCACCGACGCCCGGGATTATCTTACCGATGAACTTCAGGGTCTTGAACATGTTCGGCAGCAGGTACTTCTCGCTAAACTTCTTGTTCATCTCGACGATCTTCTCGTTGCGAATCTTGTGCGCCGTCAGCGCGTTCATCATCGGGTAAAGGACCTTGGTCAGGTTGGAGGTCTTACCCTCCACGTGAGGCCTGATGATGCGCTCCGGCACGATGTCGTCATCCTTCGTGATGCCGCAGAGGTTGTCAATGGAGCGCTTGAGGTACCATATGCGGTTCCCGACCTTCATGAGGTCGTCGACGGAATAACCGTATCCCGTGACCGCGTTCAACATATCGCGCAGGATCTCTATGTTGCCCATCGACCACCAGGCGTACAGGCAGACGACCGCCGAGCCTGCGAGCATCCCGTACGCCTGCGCGGCCACCGTCTGCGCCGCCTTGCCCTCCGGCTTCAGCGGCTTGGTGCCTTTCACCCCCACAGGCTTGAAGCTCACGTTTCCGTACTCCGCCATGAGGTTGTCGTCGTTAACATGGCAGGCCCCCCGAACCCCAGTTGCGTATGTGAGCGCCATCGCCCAGAAAGCGCGGGGGTCGTGCATGGGAACCTCCAGCCCCTTGACGTGGATGGCGAAATCCTCGCCGCCGTATTTTTTCGAGAGCGCGCGACTCCCCTCTGCAAGCTCATCGCCGAACCCTTCTCGAAAAGCGATCATCTTGATGAGCTTCACAAGATTCTCGGGGTTCCCCCATGACAGCTCCATCCCCCCGGTGTCCTTCAACGTGATAAGGCCCTCCTGAAAAGCCTCGGTGGCATAAGCGATAGTGCTGCCCGCCGAAATACAGTCCATGCCGTAGCGGTCCGTCAGCTCGTTCGCCTTGGAGACCGCGTCAAGGTTGTCGCATCGCTGGAGCGTGCCCAGTCCCGCGGCTCCCTCATACTCGAGCCCCGGCCCCTCCTCCATCGCGTACGGGCCGTAGTCGATCTTGACGATGCGCTTGCAACCCACCGCGCACCCGTAGCAAGAGTGCCGCTTCGTCAGTATGGTCTCGGCCACCGTGACACCCGAGAGCGCGTCCATCCCCCGCTCCCACTGTGCCTCGCGCCAGTTCTTCACGGGCACGTCGCCTATGGCCATCCCCATCTCCATGCCGACGTTGGAACCGTACAGGTGGAAACCCTCGGCCACGAGGCTGCTCTTTGTCTCTTCCTTGGCGCGGGAGATGAGCTCCTTGTAGGCCTTCTCGTCAGTGATGGTGGTCTTCGACTTACCGCGGAAGGCGATAGCCTTGAGTTTCTTCGAGCCCATAACCGCGCCCATACCGGTGCGGCCCGCGAGGCTCCCCTTGTCGTTAACTATCGCCGCGTACTTGACCAGGTTCTCACCGGCCTGGCCGATGGACATCACCCTGACACGCTTGTCGCCCAGCTCTTCGCTCAGGGCTTCCTCGGTCTCAAATGTGTCCTTGCTCCACAGGTGGGAGGCGTCGCGTATCTCGACATCTTCGTCGGTCACCCAAAGGTATACCGGCTTCTTCGAAGCTCCCGTGGCTATGATGCCGTCGTATCCGGTGCCCCTGAACTGCGGCGAGACGTGGCCGCCCATGCTCGACTCGCCCCAGATCCCGGTGAGGGGCGACTTCGCGCACACCTCGAGGCGGGAGCAGCCAGGAAGCGTGGTGCCGGAGAGCGGGCCGTGCATTACGAAAAGGGGGTTGCCGGGGCCGAGAGGGTCTTCCTTCCATGCCCCCATGTCGAAGAAGAGCTTCGCGGCAAGGCCGCTTCCGCCCAGGTAATCCCGATAGAGCTGAGGGTCAGGCTCGAACACCTCGGTAGTCCCTTTGGTGAGATCGACCTTCAGAATCTTCCCGTAGTACCCGTCCATCAATACAACACCTCCGGAGGTTGCTTCGAATCGACCTGTCGCGGCTATTTTATCCTATCTTTTGTTATCATTAGCACTCCGAAGGTGGATAGGGCTTGCCGGCGCCGGTCGCTTGAAAGCGCACCGAGTTCAAATTAATATCAGTCGTGCAGCTCCGGGACGCGGCTCGAAATGGTGGAGGTGGACTTGGCGGAACTCAGGTGGAACCCTTTGATCAAGACGTGGCTGATCGTCGCTCCGCACCGGCAGGAGCGCCCGCACCTCGAGGAGGAGCAGTGCCCGTTCTGCCCGGGCTCGGGCAAAGTACCCGATGATTACGACATCCTGGCATACGACAACGACTTCCCTTCCCTCACGTTAGAGCCGCCTGAGCCAGGCATTGCCGGAGACGACCTGATACCGGTGCGGCCCGCCCTCGGGAAATGCGAGGTCACCCTCTACTCCCCGCTGCACGACATAACCCTCCCCGAACTTCCACTAGAACACATCTCGAAACTCGTTGACCACTGGGAGGAGCGCTATCGGGAGCTCGGCGCCGTTCCGGCAATAGAGTACGTCTTCATATTCGAGAACCGGGGTGAGGCGGTGGGCGTCACAATGATCCACCCGCACGGACAGATCTACGCTTACTCATACATCCCCCTGAAGATCGAGACGGAGCTTGCCGCCGCCGAGGAGCACTACAAGAAGAAAGGCAGTTGCCTTCTCTGCGACCTCGCCGAACACGAGTTGAACGAAGGCTCGAGGGTGGTCTTCAGACATTCGGGATTCACCGCTTTCATCCCACCCTTCGCGGATTATCCTTACGAGGTGATCATCGTCAGTGACCGGCACACAGGAAGCCTTTCGACGATGACCGAAGAAGAAAGGCGGGGCCTCGCGCTGACGCTGAAATGCATCACGGGCGCGTATGACAGCCTCTTCGGCTTCCCGTTCCCTTACATGATGTGCATGCACCAGGCCCCCAGCGACGGAAGAGAGTATCCGTACTACCACTTTCACATCGAGTTCTATCCGCCGATGAGGAGCCGCGACAGGTTGAAGTTCTTTGCTGCGTCGGAGTCCGGGGCCTGGGCGACCATCAATGACACTTACCCGGAGGAAAAGGCCGTAGAGCTTCGTGAAAAAGTGGACCGGCAGCTAAAGGGCATTTTGGGGGGAAATGACTAGTGCTGGAAGATGCCGAGATCAAGAAACAGCTTCTCGACTTCGAGACACGCTTCGGGCGCGGAGGGGAGATTGACGCGTATTTCGCCCCCGGCAGGATCAACCTGATCGGCGAGCATACCGACTACAACGGCGGCCTGGTGCTTCCTTTCGCAATCGAGAAAGGCATTTACCTGCTCATACGCAGTTCGGAACTACCCCCGGCGCGTCTCTACTCCGCCAACCTCGACCTCGAAGCCCGGTTCAGGCCCGCTGATATAACCAGGGATAACGACTGGGCCGATTACGTCAGAGGGGTCTTCCTTTTCGCCAGGGAAACGTGCGGGGAACTGCCGCCCTTCGACGGCCTGTATTTCAGTGACCTCCCTCTGGATGCCGGTCTTTCCTCCTCGGCCTCCATCGAGATGGCCACCGCCCTGGGGATGGAGAGCCTGGGATGCAAGCTGACACCCGAGTCCGCGGTAAAGGCGGGCCTGCGGGCCGAGAACGATTTTGTGGGCATCGCGTGCGGGGTCATGGACCAGTTCACCGTCGCTTTCGCGAGGAAGGACCATGCCCTCCTGCTCGACAGCGCGACGCTCGACTACCGGCACATCCCTTTCAACCTCAAGGAAACGACCCTCGTGATCGGGTGCACGGGAGTAAAGCGTTCCCTCACCACTTCGCCTTATAACGAAAGGAAGCGGGAGAGTGAGCAGGCCCTCAAGATGCTATCCGCCAAGATCGGACCGAGGGAGAACCTGGTCCAGATCTCGGCAAACGAGTTCGAGCGCGCCCGCTGGTCGCTGCCGGACGTCCTGCAGAGACGGGCCGAACACGTCATATATGAGAACATGCGCGTCGAGGAGGCGGCCCGCTGCCTCGAGGCCGGTGACCCGGAGACTCTCGGCCACCTGATGAACCGTTCGCACGAGTCCTTGAGGGACCTGTACGAGGTGTCATGTCCGGAGCTCGACGCGCTCCAGGACATCTCGCTCAACCAGCTCGGCGTCTGGGGATGCCGGATGACGGGCGCCGGATTCGGCGGATGCGTGATAGCTCTCATCCAGGAAAAGGCACTGGATCGCTACCTGAGGCG
>JAENXM010000387.1 GCA_016649525.1 Actinomycetota bacterium | reverse complement strand
TGAGCCGCAGGAACGAGTTCCTGCTCGGGCCGTACACCAGGCACACGATCGATTTGAACGCGGAGTCCGCGGGGATGGGGACTACCTGGGTAAAGGTCTCGAGCGACTCGGGCGTGGTCGCCGAGCGGCCGACCTATTTCACCTACGAGCCGAACTCGGTATCGGGGCCCGTCACCTTCGCGACCTGGAACGGCGTGGAGCTCAAGAGCCCGATACGCTATTCGGATCTGCTCGGATGCATCTTCCACGAGGCCTCGGTGGAGGGGAGCGACGGTAAGCCGAACGGCACGCAAGCCATACAGCCGGTCGGGCAGTGCCTGCGAAACGACAATCCATCCGCCTGTTACCCGGGGGTCGATCTCAATACGGATGGAGACCCCGCCTACTTCATAGAGGAGACCCGCGGGAGGGGAACCTATTCGACGACCGCCTGCGACGTGCAGGCGAAGGCCGGAGCGGAAGTAGTGTCACCGGTTGACGGGACAGTGCTCACCGCCGGGAGCTACCTGCTGTACGGAAGGTATCCCGACCTCAGGGTGAACATACTGATAGACGGGCAGCCCGGCTATCACATCGCCGTCCTGCACATGTCGTCCCTCGCGGTCTCGAGGGGCGAGAGGGTCGAGGCCGGAAAGACGGTCATCGGCACAGTGCGGGACCTCGTCCCTTATTTTCACAGCGGCCCGAACGACTACACCCGTGAAGAGGGGAACCACGCCCACATCCAGATAAACTACCGCCCCGACATGCACCTGTCATCCGGCGAGCTTTAGGGTCGCCGCAGTCGAGTGACTTGCTCACGTCACGGCCATCTCCATATGCGGGAGACGAGCTTCCTGCCCAGGAACTTGTTCTTGAGCCGCCTGCCTACCCTCACCGGGTTACCGCTCGAGTAGACCTCGACGTCCCTTGCGAGCCGTGAGAGCCTGAAGAGCGACGATGATAAGCTTCTTCTTGCCAAGGTTGCCCCCTTATAGACTCATGGTAAAACTTACCGCTGCGCTGTGACAAATCCTTTCATTTCTACCTGAGGGCGCGGCTCCACGGGTCGGCGAGTTCCCGCTTCCACGTGTAACCTGCATCGGGTGAACTCGCGTTCGGACAGTTGATGAGACCGAACCCGAAGGAGTCTGAACC
>JAENXM010000332.1 GCA_016649525.1 Actinomycetota bacterium | reverse complement strand
GTGGAGGAAGGATAGCTGCTCGGGTACAGGCGCAGGGTGAGACCGGAAGGCGCGAGCCGCCTGTCGAGCTGCTCCCAGGTTATTCCCGGCTCGACGGTGACGGTCCCACTGCCGCTGTCTATTTTCAAGACGTCTTTCATGCGGAAGAAGTCGACGACGATCCCGCCGCCCACAGGGACCGCCCCCCCGTATCCGGACGAGGCCTTCCCACGCGGCACCAGCGGGATACCCTGCCGCCCGGCCCAGCGGACCAGTTCGACAAGCTCGTCCTCGCTCTCTGGCTGCACGACCGCGGACGGCGTCGTGTTACCGATAAGAGGCTTCACAAGTTTGGGGATTGCCGCGATGTCGTGGCTGTAGAGGCGCCTCTCACGGATATCGAGATTCGCGCGCTCGCCAAACATATCCTCGAGGTACCTTCGCTGCCCGGCGTCAAGCACTATCATTTGGAGCCCCCTACTCACGTCGGAACTTGTAGGCTAAACCTATGATAGTGATTTGGGAAGACTCCGGAATGATAGATATCAAATCCTACATCTTTAGGCCGGGCTCTACATCTTTAGGCCGGGCTCTTAGCCCGGTTGAATCCCGGCCTGAGAGGCCGCGCTAAATCATGACGGGCTAGAAGCCGACCACGGCGGGAACGAAAACGATGAATGCCGCCGCGAGGATCGTAAAAAGCTGGAAGGTGATGGATCTTCTAAGGGAGGATATACTTCCTCCTTTCGCGATGGATACACTAGAATAGATTTCGCCCGATGCTTTTTCTAATCCTCGAATGCAAAAAAAGGGTCTGACCCCATTTCGCGGAAGGAGGCAGAGGTGCCAGGTATTTCCGGAAGGACGGTAGTGGAGTTCCAGACGGGAGTCGACGTTTGGAGCGAGCTTGACCAGTGGGCGCAGGAGTTCAAGTTTGAACTGCAGGCGCAGGATGAGGCCTCGCGGCTCTACCAGAAGGGGCAGAACATCCTGATTCCTCCTTTGATGGTGCAGGTGACCGTGACCGAGGCCGCATATCACCTGGAAGTGTGGGTGCGTAACCCCATGATCAACAGAATATTCACGTTCGGCCTGCTACCGGACGAGATGATTATCAACAAGGGAGGGTTCCTCGGCTTCGTACCCAGGGATAAGGCGCGCAAAGAGGTCAACGTCCTCCTCGAGCGCCTCGGCGTCCCTTTGATTGTTTAGGCCGGGCTCCACATCTTTAGTCCGGGCTCTTAGCCCGGTTTCCCCATCTTTAGGCCGGGCTCTTAGTCCGGTTTCCCCCGGCCTTAGAGGCCGGGCTAAAGCGTCATTTAACATCGGTGCCTGGCACCGGTGATATAGAATTAATGCCATGGCTGAACTGATACCACGCGTTATTATAGCGGGCCTGGTCGCCTCCATCAGCCCGGTGTCGGTGATGGTCCTTCTCTCGGTGATGATGAGAAAGAACGTCCGCAGAAACTCCCTTCTTTTCCTGCTCGGGTTCACGCTCGTCCTGATAGCCACGGGCGTAGTCGTCATCTTCGTGTTCAGAGCCGGAGGCAGCGGCGCAAAGAGCGAGGTCGACGGATACATCGACCTGGCGCTGGGCGTTCTGTGCCTGGCGGCGATACTGCTTACCCTCCGACCGAAGAAGAAAAAAGCGGAACCTGAAACCGCAAAGGACCTCAAGGCGTCGCAGGCCTTCCTCCTGGGCGCGGGGTCGTTGCTCGTGAACACTTCGACCATCGTCTGTTACGTATCGGGTGCACACGAGATCAGCGCCGCCAAGCTCGCGGTCTACGACGACCTCTTCGCGCTGGCCCTGTTGACCGCAACCACCCTGCTGACACTGCTGATCCCTATCGCCGTTTACTATGCCTTCCCAACGAAGGCGGAGAAAGTGCTCGGCTCACTCAATTCGTGGCTGGCCCGGCACAGCAAGGTCATAGG
>JAENXM010000033.1 GCA_016649525.1 Actinomycetota bacterium | reverse complement strand
TTTCAGCCCGAGGGTCGAGAGCTGGGCTTACTCCGGAAAGCACTCGGACGGAGTGGTACTCTCGCAGAGGCCCCGCGCGCGGCAGGTTGTCGCCAGGGGGAGTGAGATGTCCCTGACAATCAGCAAGGGGCCACGCCCGGAGGACGGGGATGTCACAGAGTCCGTCCGCACACCCGGGGAGGCTGAGTCCAGCGCGACCGCCAGCCCCTATACGGGCAAGACGGTCTGCATCGACCCGGGGCATCAGGCGATCGCGAGCCAGGGCGAGTGGGTGGACCCGGGGATGACAAAAAGGAGCCCGCCGGAAAACGGCGAAGCGGGATCCGTCACCGGTAGCCCGGAGTATCTTCTGACGATGGACATCGCGGGAAAGCTCAGAAGCCTTCTGGAGAAGGACGGTATTAATGTGATAATGACGAGGGAGTCCGGCGGGGTCGACCTGACGAACATCATGAGGGCGGAGATAGCGAACAACAGGGACGCGGATCTACTGGTCAGCGTCCACCTCGACTACTCCAGGGACGCGAACGCCAAAGGTACGACTACGCTCTACCCCGCCAACACAAAATGGACCGCGGGGTTCTACGAGAAGAGCAAGACGGCCGCGCTATACATACAGGAGGATACGGTGAAGTCGTGCGGCACCACGGACCTCGGGGCGAAAGGCCGCGATGATCTGCCTCTTTTCAACTGGTCGAAGGTGCCTGTCGCAGAGGTGCTTGTCGCCTTTTTGAGCAACGCGGAGGAGGACAAGCTGCTGGCCACAGACGAGTTCCGCTGGAAGGCTGTATGGGGGATCCGAAACGGTGTAATCAAGTACCTGAGCAGTCCTTGACCTAGACCTGCGGCCGACCCTGTAGGAGTAACATGCCGGACGTAAAACGACCCGCTCTTTTCGTCTTCGCCCACCAGGACGACGAGGTAGCTTACGGCTGCATGTTGCGGAACATGGCGAATGCTGGGCGGGATATACGGGTTATCTGGATAACGGACGGCGCCCGTTTCGTGCCGGCAGAGGTCCGCCGTGGGGAATCAACCGCTAACATGAAGAGGGCCGGGATCAGTAAGGAGAGGCTTACTTTCTGGGATTATCCGGACGGGGGTGCGATAAGGTTCGCGTCAGAAATAGTGGAGCGCCTGACCATGGCGATGCGCGAGATCGGGCCCGGCGAGGTTTATGCGGTTGCCTGCGAAGGGGGTCACCCCGACCACGACTTCGCTCACTTCGCTGCAGTCAAGGCCGCAAGTGCTCAAGAAAAAAAACCGCCTGTCTTTGAGGTGCCGTGTTACAACAAATCCTCGTGCGGTTATGCGCATTCAACAGATTCATCCCCGCTGAGACGGAGACTCTTTACACACCGCTATCCCGAGATGATTTATTCCTCAAGCCACGCGCTTTCATAAGCTACCGCAGCCAGTTCTGGGTCACAGTATTACCGGCACTTCTATTAGGGAACTTCAAGCTGTTCTGCCGTGGTGAGCCATATCGCTTGGTCCCCGCCTGGAACTACCGCCAGCCGCCTCACGAGGGAAAGCTCTTCTACGAGACCCTGTTCTTGAAATGGGCTTTAGGAGTAACATTCTCTGATTTCAGGGAAGCCGTATCTCGAGTCTTGTGACACAAAGGTGCCTGGCACCGGTGTTGTATCAGGTGGTGGGCGTTGAGGGATTTGAACCCACGACCTCTGCCGTGTGAAGGCAGCGCTCTCCCGCTGAGCTAAACGCCCACTGGCGAGTGAAGATATTCTAGCACAATCTTTTCAAAGGCTTCCGTGAACTGTACAGTAAACCGTTAAGTCCTCAGGGGTAACGGAGTAATCGACTTCGTACGAGTAATCTCCTCCCGACGGGCACACGGGCAACTCTGTGAGGTAACCCTGGGTCACAAGCATGTCCATGCTGTCCGGGTAGTTGCCCTCGATACTCGCGAAGTCCTCTATAGCGCTCCAGATCTCCGCCTGGTTCGCCCAGCACGTCTCCTTCGCCTGCTCATCCCCTCCCTGAGTCTCCTTGCGGGCGTCGCACTCACCGATGATCGCGTCCGCTGCCTCATATATGGTGTCGGCTTCTTCTACCGTGGTTGCGTTTTCGAGGTCGACCTCGAGATCGGCTACCTGCTCGGCCAGGTCGCTGGCCTCTATACCGGCCGCGGACAGCTCCTGCACCGCCGCGTCGGCTTCGAGGAGCATGTCCAGCGCGGCCTGCTTCGCTTCCTCGAGCGTGGATGCGGTGCCCTGTCCCTTGACAGCGGTATAGGCGAGGGTGCCTGTGTCGGCCAGCTCCTCTCCGTCGGTCTTGACCTTGAGTTCTGCAATCGCTTTAAGGGGTTTACCGTCGCTTTCCGTCATGTGGAATTCGAAGCTCTTCTTCTGAAGTGTATCGCTGGATTTTACGGTCCAGAAATCGCTGATTATCTCCTCTCCGTTGCTGTCTTCGACCGAGGCCTTCAACTTCCCGCTTCCGCCTTCCTCATACTTTGCTTTGAACAGGACTTCGAGAGAAAGGTTCTTATCCAGTGGGACTTTCTTCAGGTTGAGTTCCTTGCCGTCCTTGCGGGTAAGGGTGATGGACTCAACCTTGGCTACCGGTTTTCCAGAGGAGCTGACCAGCCAGATCACGATTCCCGCGACCGCTCCACCTACTATCAGCGCGCCGAGTACTACCGCAAGGATAATCCAGGTCTTCTTGCTGACCTGTTTTGCTGCCGGGGCCGGTGCCCCCGGCGTTACGGAGGGAACAGGCATAGTTGGCTTGGGTGGCGCCGAGGCCTCTGGCGCGGCGACCCGGGGTATCTGCGTGGTAGGCTCCCCAAGGGCGGCTCCGCAAACGGTGCAGAACTTCTTTCCCTCGCTGACCTCTTTTCCGCAGCCTGGGCATCTCATGAAAATCACCTCTGCATTTTCTTTACTGCGCTTATGGAAAAACTATATCGCATGTCGGTGAGAGGTGCATCGATGCGGAGCTTTGCAGCGAGCATTCCAACAGGCCATATGAACTAATGCGTCCTCACAGCCCGCTTTAGCGCTGCTGCGTGGGCGGCTAGCTCCAGCGAGTCATCCAGGCTCGCAAGCGGAAGGTCGCTGCCGCGCCTCCCAAGCGCCTTCTCGATGAGGAAGTCGGCAATCGAAGGGTTCTTCGGAAGAAGGGAGCCATGCAGATAGGTCCCGATCGCCCCCCTGTAGATAGCTCCTTCAGTCTTGTCCTCAGCGTTGTTGCCATAGCCGACCGTCACTGTACCGAGCGGAGCGCAGCCATCACCGAGGTAGGTCTTGCCCGAGTGGTTCTCGAAGCCGACGACTGTGCCCTGCTTGCCACCGAGGGCTGATTTCGCCACCACATTCCCGATACAGCGTTTTTTACCCGCAACCGTATGTGCGTCGAAGACGTTGATGCCGGGCAGTTCGTCGCCCTCGAAAGGTCTGTAAAACTTTCCGAAGAGCTGGTACCCGCCGCAGATGGCAAGGGCCGCGGCCCCCTCGTCGATCTCGCGCTTGATGTCATCGCCCTTCGTCTCCTGGAGGTCCCTGCAGACCATCACCTGCTCGCGGTCCTGGCCCCCTCCCATGAAGAACATATCGTACTCACCGTGTGCTATAGGGTCGCCGATGTTCAGGGCGACGACCTCGACAGGGATTCCCCGCCACTCGCACCTCCTGACGAGCGTCAGGATGTTCCCGTGGTCTCCGTATATGTTCATGAGGTCTGGGTAAAGGTACCCGATCTTGATTCGCATCTAGCCCTCCCAGTAGGGCGCCACGAGACCCTTCTTGACCATGCTGCCCCTCAATGTAAGCATCGCGGTGTAAGTGGGAACAACGAATAACGTCTCTCCCTGTTCCACCATCGCGAGGCCTTCCTGCAATGCCTTCTCCAGGTTGGGCTCGACGGTCAGGGAATCCTCTCCCAGTTCTGCGTACTTGACGCGGAGCGCCATGTCTGCGGCCCTTATACCGGAGCAGACAACCCTGCCGAGCCTGTCGCGGAGCATCTCGAAGTCGACGTCCCATATCCACGAGACGTCGCGCCCGTCCGCGATGTTGTCGTTGAGCGCGAGCACCACGTTCTTCCTGCCGGTGCCGCCCGTAAGTGTTCGTATCACCTCGTTGAACCCCGCCGGGTTCTTGGCGAGGATCATGAGTATATTGCGCCCATCCGCCTCGACGCGCTCGACCCGTCCGAAAGCCGCCTTGAATCCCTCTATCCCTTCCTTGACGGTCTCGATATCAACCCCGAGGGCTAGCGCGCAGGACATTGCAGCGAGGACGTTGTAGACGTTGTACAGGCCTGGAAGCGGGATGAACAGGGTGACTTCGCCGCCGGGGTACTTCACAGTGCACCTGGTTCCCTCTAGCTCGACCATCTCAAGTTCGACCGCGGAGACCTGGCTGCCCGGTCGGGAGGTGCCGCATGAGGGACAGCTGTACCTGCCCATGTGGCCGAACAAGTAGTACTCATAGGTGAGCCGGGAGCCGCATTCCGCGCAGTGCTTGCTGTCCGCCGCGTGCTGCATCGATTCGCTTCCGTACCTGTCGGTGTCGATGCCGTAGTAGATGACCTCATGGGGAAGGTCGCGCCCGATAGAGGCGACAAGCGGGTCGTCGGCGTTGAGCACAACGACTGACTGGGGATCGAGCGTCCGGACCGCCTCCTTCATGCGCGACGCGAGGGTGTCGAGCTCTCCGTAGCGGTCGAGCTGGTCGCGGAAGAGGTTGTTCACGACCACGAGCCTCGGGGAAGTCTCTTCGACCGCCGCCGGGAAGGCCGCCTCGTCCACCTCGAAAAGCCCCATGCGGCCGGCCAGGTGTCCTCCCAGGTCCGATTCCCGTATCAAGGCAGACGCGATCCCCGCCAGCAGGTTCGCGCCGGTGCGGTTGTGCACCGGGGTCATCCCTGCCCGGTCGAGGATGGATGCAAGCAGTGTGGCGGTCGTCGTCTTTCCGTTTGTTCCGGTCACCAGTACGCTGCCAAGCGGCAGTTCCTTCACCATGTTCGGCACGAAGCTCGGGGACATGCGTCTGGCGGTGCGTCCGGGCAGGGTCGAGCCGCCTCCCGCTTTGAGAAAGCGGCTGGTGAAACCGATACCCTTTCCAAGGGCGAGTACGAGTCTGTTTCCGGTGCGCATAGCGTCAGTTTATGAACGGCTGATAAAAAAGTCAAAATAGTCTGATCGCGGTATTAATTGAAGGACACGGGCGTGTTATCATATCTGCCGTCGGACTAGCGAAGGTGCAAAAGATGAGATGGCGGTGGCGCAAAGATCTTCCACAGTGCTGGGCCGGTGATTGCCTTTCGGGTGAAGAGGAAATCAGAAAGAAGTTCGCTTTTGTCAAGGAGATCCAGGGCAAGTCGGGCGGCAAGGTCTTCTACGCTGTTGAAGCACAGGACGGCTTCCACGCTTTTGTGGAGATGAACGGGAAATACTACGCGACAAGCAACTATCGTTCTCTGGAAGACCTGGAGGACTATATCTTTTAAGCCGGCAGTTGCAGGTACCATGGACCAGACAGTTGAGAAGAAATGTGCGTTTTGCGGTGCGGTTCTCGAGGGTGTAGGCGTCCTCGAGAGTGGAGAGCACAGGTGCGGGCGGTGTGGCACGACCGGCCGGTATGAGGGAGAGAGCCTCGTAGCTATCTTCATCCTTAAATACCATTCTCGCGTTGCAGAACTCGAGAGCAGTAACCGGGAGCTGGTGCAGGAGATAGACCTGGAGGGGATAAAGGGGGAAAGACGGGACATGGGCTTTCTTCAGAAGAAGCACCTCGAACGGCAGAGCGCTCTCGCCGAGTACTCTTTTCTCTCGTATTTCCGACCTTTCGTGGACAGATGGTAGATTGGAGGCCAGGTCCTGATTCTCGCTCTCTGAACTTCAGACCGAGGTCCCGTACTGCCAGGGCGGTGTCTACCTGGAGGAGGCGCGATATCCGATCGTTGCTTTCATCAAGAACGTCGAGTTCGAAAAGCTCTACGTCGGTATGCCTGTTCGCGCAGAGTTCCTCCCCCCTGAAGAGCGGACCGGAAGGATCCGCGACTTCTACTTTGTGCCGGATGAGTGATATATAATTATCGTTCGATTTGTAATTGAGAGGGAGGTAACTGGATGGATTTCAGTTTCACCGATGAGCAGAAGCTCATGAAGCAACAGGTCATCGAGTTCGCGCAGAAGGAGATCGCCCCCGGTGCCGCGGAGAGGGACGAAGAGGCGAGGTTCGACCGCGACGTCTGGGACAAGGCGGCGGCGCTGGGCTACATGGGCCTGCCTTTCCCAGAGGAGTACGGTGGTAGCGGCGCGAGCGTCGTCGATACCTGCGTCGTTGGAGAGGCGCTCGGTTACGGCGGCGTGGACTCTGGCTTCTGCCTTTCCTGGGGGGCGCACGTGGTGATAGGCGGCGTCCCGATCTGGCAACTGGGCAACGAGGAACAGAAGCAGAAGTACCTGCCGAAGATCGCGAGCGGCGAGTGGATATCGGGCCTTGGCCTGACCGAGCCCGAGGCGGGGAGCGACGCGGCCGGCATCCTGACCACGGCGGAGAAGAAGGACGGCTACTATGTCCTTAACGGCACGAAGACTCTCATCACGAACGGACCCATAGGAGAGGTGTTCGTGGTGCTCGCCAAGACCGACAAGGAAAAGGGTTCCGCCGGGATCAGCGGATTCATAATCGAGAAGGGTTTCACGGGTTTCTCTATCGGCAAGGAGATAGACAAGATGGGGAACCGCTCGTCGCCTACATCGGAACTCATCTTCGACAACTGCGAGGTCCCCGTGGAGAACCTGCTCGGCGAGGAGAACAAGGGCTTCATGGGTGTCGCGCTGGCGACGCTCGAGTGGGAGCGCTCGGTCATGCTGGCGCCCGCCATCGGCGGCATGGAGGTCCAGCTCGAGGAGTGCATCAAGTACGCGAAAGGGCGAAAGCAGTTCGGCAGGCCTATATCCTCTTTCCAGGCGATCCAGTTCAAGCTCGCTGACATGAAGGTATGGCTCGAGACCTCCCGCTGGGTCCTCTACAACGTGGCCTGGACAAAGGACCAGGGCATCATGGACCCGCTCATGGCCTCTGTATCCAAGCTCTACATCACCGAGGTCGCCATGAAGGCGGCGGAGGAAGCGGTACAGATCCACGGCGGCTACGGCTACACGAAGGAATACGCGGTCGAGAGGGCCATCAGGGACGCGAAGCTGGGGACCCTGGGCGGCGGGACCAGCGAGATCCAGCGCTGGATAGTAGGCCGCCTGCTGGTCGGAAAGTAGTGACATCGCGCTGGTGCGGGGGCGAAAGCTCAGGCTGCCCCCTTTTTGTCTTTGACGGCATCGACCTGCCTGGACGACCCCCTTCGGGCCTGCGGCGGCCAGAGGCGTGACGATGGATAAGATCGAGAGGCTCATAAATCTCACCGCGTACCTCCTTGACCGGGGGCATCCAGTTACCCTGGAGCAGCTAAGCACCACTGTCTACGCAGACCACGAGGGCGGCGGCGAGGCCTTGAGGCGCATGTTCGGGCGTGACAAGGACGAGCTCCGCGACATGGGCATCGAGCTCGAAGCGGTTACCGCGGCGGGTGGGGAGGAAGTCGGCTACACGATCAGCCGGGAGAAGTACTACCTTCCCCAGATCGACCTAACGCCGCAGGAGAGGATAGCGCTCGGCATGGTGTCGCGACTCTTCCTGGGGTCTGGTACCCCTTTCAGCGGGCCGGCGCACTCTGCGATGCTGAAGCTTGCGTTCGACGCCCGCGCCGGACATCCCGAACTGGAGGTACCTTCGATGCGCTGGGTCGATGTTCCCCGCGAACGAGGAACACTCGACACTATCCTCGACGCCCTGGTACGAAGAAAAGTCCTGTCTTTCTCCTACCGGTCTCTCGACGCAGGAGAACCCTTGAAGCGCGAAGTCGAGCCCTACGGCCTGCTCAACCGACGCGGTTCCTGGTACCTCGTCGGGAGGTGCCGCGTACGGGAGGAGGTCAGGTGCTTCAAGCTCGACAGGATCACGTCGAAAGTCGGGAGAAACAAGAAATCACCGCGCTCGGCGGATTTCGAAGTACCGACTGATTTCGACCTTCAAAAAGAGGCCAGATGGGAATGGCTGCTTCCGTGTGAGGAAGAGGTGAAGGCCAGGGTTTCATTCGCCCCCAGACTCGCGTTCGCCTTCGAAAGCGGCCGCGCCAACGTCGTCACGAGCAAGCGGCTGAAAGACGGGACCTTGAAAGTCACCTACAGGGTCGGCGACCCGGAGGAGTTCGTAGACTGGGTCCTCGAGTTCGGGGCCGACGCCCGGATAATATCCCCGCCGGAACTCGTGGCGATGGCGCGTGAGCGCCTGCAGGGCGTGCTGAGGTCCCTGGGTGGTGAGGATGGATAGGGTTGCAGCCAGGATCAACCGCATGCTGATCATGGTCCCACTGATATTGAGGGAAGAAGGGGCCTCCATCGGAGAGCTGTGCCGCGCGCTCGACGTCAGCGAAAAAGAGCTAATGGAAGACCTGGACACTCTCTGGCTCTGCGGCCTTCCCTCTTATACCCCTTTGGACCTGATTGATCGCCGCATCGAGGGAGACCGGGTCTATCTCAGCATGGCGGACTATTTCCGCCGGCCCCTTACCGTGACGCGACAGGAGGCTCTGACGCTCCTGGTCGCGGGCCGGGCGCTCATCAGCGCCGGGTTCTTCGAGGAGAAAGGTCCGCTGGGTTCCGCGCTCGAGAAGGTGGAGGGGCTTCTCTCCGAGGAGCAAAAGGGCGATGTCGAGGATATAGCACAGCGCATTGAGGTGGAGCTGGATTCCTACTCCGGCAGGTGGTGGGAAGAGATCGAGAAGGGGATCGAAATCGGGCAGAACATCGTCCTCGAGTATTACAGTTATTCCAGGGACGAGGTCACCGAGCGCGAGGTCGAGCCTTTCTCGCTTGTCTGGTCGAGGGGTCACTGGTACTTCCTGGCGTGGTGTCACCTCGCGCAGGATACCCGCCTGTTCAGGCTCGACAGGATAAAGTCGGTGGAGCCCACTGGGCATAAGGCGGCCAGGAGCGCTGAGGCGGAGTTCTACGTCCCGGAGCTCGTCGGCGAGTACAGGCCGGGGAGGAAGGCCCACCATGTGAAGCTGCGGTTTTTGGGGAGGGAGGGCAGGCGGCTGGCCGAGGAGTGGCCGGCGGCGGTGTTCACGGACAACCCCGACGGCTCGGTAACTGTAGAGTTCAGGACCCGCAACCTCACCTGGCTCTCGAATTACCTGCTGAAGTTCGGCGACAGGTTCCAGATAGAGTCCCCGGGGGAACTCGAAGTGATGGTCAAGGAGAAGGTAACGGAGTTGTTGGGGGTGTATGGCCGGGATGAATCATGAGAAGCGTACCTCAGGCTTGCCCGCGAGAGAGGTGGCCGGCTGGCTCGCGTCCAACTCGGGCGGCCACGTCTGGGCGGAGGCGTACATCGAGGGGAAAGGCTGGGTATCGGTTGACACGACAAGCGACCATGTCGGCGCCGATGCTCGCTACCTGCCCTTCTTCGCCACCGCGGACGGAGCGATGCCGATCCTCTACGTCAAGATGCCAACGATAGAGGAGACGTAATGGCGGTAAAGGTCATATCCGATGTGCACGGGGCTTACGAGGCGCTCGCGGCTCAGCTCGGTCCTGACGATACCGGCGTCTTGCTGGGGGACTACCTGAACCTCATCGACTTCCGCACGTTCGAAGGGATACTCTCGCAGGTCTACACGAGGGAGCAAATAATCTTCGCGCTTATGGAGTTTGCGAAGGGGAGAAAAGAGCTTGCCAGGCGCTCGATACGCGACATCGCCGGCGGCACCAGCGTGCAATCCCAACGAGTGCGCGAGCTCATCGTCCAGGGTTACGATGATTTCTTCTCGAGCCTTCCGTGCAGGTGCTTCGTACTCTATGGAAACACGGACGATCCGGCTCTTCTGAAGCAGTTATCGACAGGCGATGTCGAAATCGTGGACGAAGCAGTAGTTACGATCGGCGAAGAAAGGTTCGGGCTCGTATCCGGAACCCCGCACGGGCCCTGGACGGTCGGTCTTCCGGGGGAGATGGACCCGGAGGAATACGCGAAGATGGTGGGTTCGCTCGGGCCCGTCGACGTTCTTTGCACCCATTGTCCTCCAGCCATCCCGGAGCTGACATGGGACCGGCTTGCGAACCGCGACGAGGTGGGGAGCGCCGACCTGCTAGACTACCTGGACGAATACCAGCCGAGGCTTCACTATTTCGGGCACGTACACAACCCGGCCGCAAGCGAGGCGTATCGTGGCCGGACACGGGTAATAAACGCGGGATTCTTCAAGGAGCACCAGACCGCGCTGGTGCACCTGTAGGGATCAGGCCTCGCCCCCGCCTTTTTCAGACCGGGACTTCATTTTCTCCATCTCCCTTTCAACGAGAGCCTCCCGCTTCGCGCCGGTCCTGTCGGTTCCATATGTGTTCCAGGCATGGAAGAAAAGCCCTATGCCCCAGCCTACCAGCGGGAAGAGGAACCAGGGGAACCACGCGTCGCCGTGGCTTATGATCGCGATCAGGAGCCAGATTATGATCAACATGCCGTTGACAATAAGATACGAAGCTAGATGCCGCTTGAACCCGATCTTCGCGTCAGCCTGCTTCTCGGCCATCTCGCGCAGTGTGTTTTCATCAAGCTCCACGCCGTTCTTCTCCTTTCACACGCCGGTAATGGACAAAAAGAAGGCAACTTCCCATCGCTGGCTGTGCGATACGAGTTGACGAGGCCTGCCAGCCGTCAATCGGTTACCTTGTACACGACGTCGTGCTCGTGCGCGTGCCCAGGTACCTTTATGCCGATTGAGTCACCGGGCCCCGCCTTCTCCACGTTCTCGTGCTCGATCTGTATCGAGTCAACTTCCTGGGTCCAATCGGCGGTGTGACCCTTGACGTGGATCGTGTCACCTACCGCGAGGTTCCCGGTGAGCTCGATGGCTGCGACGCTGATCTTGTTGAAATAATGGGTAACGCGGCCGATCTCCTCTTCCGGCATTTTGCCACCTCCCCTTGGCCGTGGTTGCTTACTTACTGTAATAATTTAACATTCCGGCTCGGGGTCCTACAAATCTGTAACGGCGCAAGTGAAAAACTGCTGGCGTTCCGTCGCCTTCATCTGTTATCGGGTGGCGGCCTATGAGGCTCGAACGGCGTAGGGGGCTCATCCCCCGTCGCCAGGTTGATGATAACGAACTCAAAGTCCCCCTGCCTCTCCCCGAGAACGTGCACCGGGTAATAGGAGATGCCTAAAAACAGGAACCCGATGACCAGGGAAACAAGCGTTCTATAGTGGGTTCCGACTACCGGCCCTAGGGCGAAGTAGCCGAGAAGGAAACCTATGATAAAGGCCAGGAAGGGTATCAGGAAAAGTATCGCGGAGGCCGACATTACCTTTTTGCCGGACAGCTCGAGATGGACCCTGTCGTCTTTCCCGGCACCGATCCTGTTTTGCGCATTCACCTCCATCGACTTATTCTCCCGTACCGCCCCGAAACCGCACGCGCGGCACTGGTCGCAGCCGGTCGATTCGAGCAGCACGCTGGCTATCTCGCCTTTGCTCTCGAGCACTGTCCCCGAACACTTCATCACACTTGATCCTTGAGCTCTATCACGTACTCGGCCATCCCCTCTGACGACTCCACTCTACCACTGCTGTCAACGAGCACCGCTTCGTAATCTTTCGCCTTCGACAGCATGTCGAGACCTCTTTGCGGTCCCAGGACGAACAGGGCCGTCGAAAGGATATCCGCGTTCATCGAGTCCGGTCCAACCACCGTGACGCTCATGGTATCCGGCGGCTGGTGCCCTGTGGAGGGGTCGAAGATGTGGCAGTAACGCTTACCGTCCCGGATGAAGTACCGCTCGTAGTCCCC
>JAENXM010000080.1 GCA_016649525.1 Actinomycetota bacterium | reverse complement strand
TGGATACCAGGCACGGACCACGCAGGGATCGCCACACAGAACGTGGTGGAGCGCCAGCTCGAGAAGGAGGGCACGGACCGGCACGCGGTCGGCAGGGAGGAGTTCGTAAAGAGGGTCTGGGAGTGGAAAGAGCGGTACGGCGGGACGATAATAAGCCAGCTCAAGCGCCTGGGCTGCTCCTGTGACTGGGAGCGCGAGCGTTTCACCATGGATGAAGGCTGCTCCCTTGCGGTCCGGACCGTCTTCAAGGAGCTCTATGACGAGGGCCTTATCTACCGGGGCAAGTACATAATCAACTGGTGCCCCCGCTGCCACACGGCACTTTCCGACATCGAGGTGGAACACCAGGACAAGAACGGGCACCTCTGGTACATCAGGTACCCGTTCGCTGACGACCCGGGAGGCGTGGTCGTAGCCACAACGAGGCCGGAGACGATGCTCGGCGACACCGCCGTCGCCGTCCACCCCGGAGACGAGCGTTACGCGGACGTCATGGGGAAGACACTCATACTCCCTCTGATTGAAAGGCACATCCCCGTCATCACGGATGAGTTCGTGGACCCGGCCTTCGGCACCGGGGCTGTGAAAGTCACCCCGGCTCACGACCCGAACGACTTCGAGATAGGTCTCCGCCACGACCTGGAGCAGGTAAACATCATGAACCCCGACGGCACCATAAACGAGGACGGCGGGTCGTACCACGGACTCGACAGGTACGCGGCCCGGGAGGCTGTGGTGGCGGACCTGCGGGAGCAGGGCCTGCTCGAGAAGACCGCCGACCACCTGCACGCGGTCGGGCACTGCTACCGGTGCGGCACGGAGGTCGAGCCCTACCTCTCGACCCAGTGGTTCGTGAAGATGGACTCGCTCGCCAGGGAAGGTATCGACGCCGTCAGGGATGAGAGGATTACGTTCACCCCCAGGCGCTGGGAGAAGATCTACTTCGACTGGATGGAGAACATACGCGACTGGTGCATCTCGAGACAGCTCTGGTGGGGCCACCGCATCCCCGTCTGGTACTGCGACGACTGCGGCCAGGCCGTGGTCGAGGTCGAACAGCCCCAGAGATGTCCCTGCGGCTCGCGCAACCTGCGCCAGGACCCGGACGTCCTCGACACCTGGTTCTCCTCGGGCCTGTGGCCTTTCTCCACCATGGGATGGCCGGAGAAGAACGCGACCCTGGATGTTTTTTATCCTACCTCGGTGCTCACGACGGCCTTCGACATCATCTTCTTCTGGGTGGCGCGCATGATAATGCTAGGGCTGCGTTTCATAGGCGACGTGCCCTTCCGCGATGTCTTCGTCACCGCGCTGGTCCGCGACTACGAGGGCAAGAAGATGAGCAAATCGAGCGGCAACGTGATAGACCCGATCGATATCATCGAGGTCTACGGGACCGACGCTCTCAGGTTCACGCTGGCGTCGATAGCGGTTCCCGGACGCGACATCAACCTCAGCGAGGAGCGCATCGAGGGAAACCGCAACTTCGTGAACAAGCTCTGGAACGCGGCGCGCCTCGTGCTGTCCAACCTGGACGGGTTCGAGCCGGGCGGGGTGGACCTTTCGACCGCGGACCTCGACCTCGCAGACCGCTGGATAACCAGCAGGCTGGCCGACATGATCTCTCGCGCGGACGGGGCGATGGACTCTTACAACTTCAGTATAGCCGGCAAGGCGCTCCACCAGTTCTTCTGGGGCGATTTCTGCGACTGGTACCTCGAGCTCGCGAAGATGAGGCTCTACAAGGGGACCGAGGAGGAGAAACTTATGTCGCAGGCGGTGTCCTGCCGGGTACTGGAGTGCTCGCTGCGGTTGCTCCATCCCTTCATGCCGTTCGTTACAGAGGAGTTGTGGCAGAGGATGCCCGGCACGGGCGATTCGATCATGCTTGCCCCCTGGCCTTCCGCACAGGAATTCGAGGAGGATGCCGAGGCGGAGGAGCAGATGAGCTTCATCCAGTCGCTGGTGGTGGCGGTCCGCTCCGCGCGCTCGGAGCATGCCATCCCGCCGGCTGAAAAGGTGGATGCCGTTTTCGTTTGTACCGATGATGAGCGCCTCGGGATTCTAACCGAAAGGCGGCACTACCTGGAGACCATGGCCGGACTCGGAAGCGTCGAGCTCTCCGGCGAGGTCCCCGAAGGTCAGTTCCCGATGCGGGCTGTTGTCGAGGGTGCCGAAGCGTACCTCTCGTGGGACAGGGGAGTGGACCCGAAAGAGGAGATAGACCGCCTGTCGAGGCGCCTCAAAAAGGTGGAAGAGGAGCTCGAGCGCACGACCGCGAAGCTCGCGAGCGATGGTTTCGTCAAGAAGGCCCCCCCCGAGGTGGTAGGGCGCGAACGGCAGAAGCACGAGCAGTTGCTCGAGAGAAAAGACAAGCTCAACCACCAGATAGAAGCCCTCGAGAAAAGGTCTTGATAGCCGCCCATGAAATATTCCGAGGCAGTAGACTACCTTGACAGCAGGATCGTGCTGGGGGTCAAGCCGTCGCTCGACCGCATCAGCGCCCTCACGAAACTGATGGGCGCCCCCCAGAAAGCTTATGACGCCATCCAGGTCACCGGTACGAACGGCAAGACCTCGGTCTCGCGCATGGCCTCCGCCATCCTGCAGACCTGCGGGTTCCGCGTCGGGCTCTTCACCTCGCCTCACCTCGAAACGGTCCGCGAGAGGATATCGATCAACGGTAAGCCCATAACGGCGAACAAGCTCGCCGGGACGCTGGCCGACATAATGCCTCTCGTGGAGAAAGCCGAGAAAAAGGCAGGTGAGGCACTGACCTATTTCGAGGTAGTGACCGCGGTCGCATACAGTTATTTCGAGCGCGAGGGAATAGACGTGGCGGTCCTCGAGGCCGGCATGGGGGGGCGCTGGGACGCGACGAACGTGGTCGTCTCGAAGGTCGCGGTGATAACGAACGTCGGCATCGACCACGTCGAAGAACTGGGGCGGAGCAGGCCGAAGATCGCCGGCGAGAAGGTTGGTATCATCAACAAAGGTGCCGTAGCCATAACCGCCGAGAGCAGCACTAACATCTTGAGGCTGATCTCCCGACGGTGCAAAGAGGTGGGAGCCGAGATGAAGCTCTTCGGGCGCGACTTCCGCCTCGAGTTCATGATCCCCTACAGGGTTCCCGGCGAGCCTCCAGCGCAGTTCATATCCGTGAGAGGACTCGACGGGAAGGAATTCAAGGACATGAAGCTGCCGATGATAGGCAAGCACCAGGCGGTGAACGCGGCCTGCGCAGTCGCGGCCTCCCAGGCTTATACCGACCCCTTCGAGAGAACCGATGCGGGGGCTTTCAAGCGCGCGCTAGAGTCCAGCGGGATCCCGGGAAGGCTGGAGATACTCTCCGAGAAACCCCTGGTCATCGTCGACGGCGCTCACAACGTACAGGGCGCTGAAAGGCTCGCCTCCACACTGCTGGAGGAGTTCGATTACAAGAGGCTCGTGATGGTGGTGTCCATACTCGAGGACAAGGACGCGAGAGGCATACTGCGCATACTGGGTGGCGTCGCGACGGACCTTATCGTCACGGAGAACCGGAGCCCCCGCTCTATCTCGGCGAAGCGCCTCGGCGCGTTCTGCAGGATGGAAGGAATCAAACACCGGGTCGAGCCTGATTTTCCCTCGGCCATGAGGCTCGGGTATAATATCGCGGGGCCAACGGATATCATATGCGTGGCAGGTTCACTTTACACGGTATCCGAGGCCAGGATCTACTTCAAGCACCAGCGCGCGTCGCGGGAGATGCGGCAGGACCGGTAGGAGGAGAAATGAAAATCGAGCGGACGCTTCTCATAATCAAGCCCGACGGGGTAGCGCGGGGCCTTATCGGAGAGGTGCTTGTACGGGTTGAGCGCAAGGGCTACAGGATTGAGCGAATAAAGACTCTGACCATGGACAGAGTCTTCGCCGAGACGCATTATGCAGAGCACAAGGGCGAACGTTACTATAAAGACCTCATTGATTACATAACGGAGGGTCCGGTAGTTGTTGCCGTCATCGCCGGTGAAAACCCGATTGATAACTTGAGGAAGATAATGGGGGCGACAGACCCGCTCGATGCAACCGCGGGCTCGATTCGCGGTTCATACGCGACAAGTGTAACCCGTAACCTCGTCCATGGCTCCGACTCCACCGAGAGCGCCGCCCATGAGATAGCCCTTTTCTTCCCCGAAATGGCCGATTAATAAGCTTCAGTCCACCCGAGCTGCCGCGATTCCTGTTGCATCCTTAGCTAATGTTTAATAAGTAAAGTTGTGTTAAAATTGCGGGTGACTTTACAGGGATTTTGTGCATAATGGGACTCTTGAGCGCGGCCCAAGGCCGCGCATCTCGATAGGAGAGACGTAACCCATGTCGCTCATGACCAGAATGCTCGGGGCCGGCGCGTTCGGCAAGGACATGGCGGTCGACCTTGGGACCGCCAACACCCTTGTCTACGTGAAGGGAGAGGGGATAGTCCTCAACGAGCCCTCGGTCGTCGCGGTAAACACCATAACGAACGCCATAATCGCGGTCGGCGAGGAGGCCAAGAGGATGGTGGGGCGTACCCCGGCGCACATCGTGGCCATCCGACCCCTGAAGGACGGCGTCATCGCGGACTTCGACGTCACGGAGAAGATGCTCCGCTACTTCATACAGAAGGTGCACCAGCGGAGGGCCCTGGCGCGTCCCCGCGTGGTAGTGGCGGTCCCCTCCGGCATCACCGGCGTCGAGCAGAGGGCCGTCGAGGAGGCGACCATCCAGGCGGGGGCGAGGGCGGCGTTCATCATCGAGGAGCCGATGGCCGCGGCGATCGGCGCGGGCCTTCCAATCCACGAGCCGATAGGGAACATGGTAGTTGACGTCGGAGGGGGGACCACCGAGGTCGCCGTCATATCCCTGGGTGGCATAGTGACGAGCCAGTCGATCCGAGTCGGCGGCGACGAGATGGACGAGTCGATAATCAGCTACATCAAGAGGGACTACCAGTTGATGATCGGGGAGAGGACCTCGGAAGTATTGAAGGTCAACATCGGTTCTGCGTTCTCGCTCGGGGACGACGACCAGGAGGGCGAGATAAAAGGGAGAGACCTCGCCTCGGGACTTCCGAAGACCGTGGTCGTGACGGCAGAGGAGATAAGGCTGGCGATCGATGAGCCCGTTACGCAGGTCGTTCAGACGGTCAAGGACGCGCTTGACAAGACCCCGCCGGAGCTCGCGAGCGACATCATGGACCAGGGGATAGTGATGGCCGGGGGAGGCGCACTCCTGCGCGGCCTCGAGGACAGGATCCGCCACGAGACCGGCATGCCGGTCCATATGGCCAAGGACCCCCTGCTGTGCGTCGCCATGGGCTCGGGCAAGTGCCTTGAAGAGTTCGACATAATGAAGAAGGTGTTAATCTCCTCCGCGGGCTAGTAAGGCCTGTCAAGAGAAGTTATGCCATCCTCCAGGAGAAACCGAATCATCCTTATCGTGATCATTATCGTGTGCATTTCTCTCGTGACCCTCTACGTGAGGGAGAGCGATACCGGTCCCCTCCATAGAATACAGAACTTCTTCCTCGACCTGCTCTCCCCGATATCGAACTTCTTCTCGAAGATATTCAGGCCCGTGAAGGACGGCATCGTCAACCTCTTCCACCTGCCTTCGCTTTCGAAGGATAAAAGGGAGCTGCAGAAGGAAGTGGCGACCCTCAGGCGCCAGGCCAGTGAGTCGAGGGAGCTGGAGGCGGAGGTGGAGGAGTTCAAGAGGCTCCTCAAATGGAGCGAGGAGAACGCCCAGCTCGACACGGTGGGCGCGGACATAGTTGGGCAGTCCCCCAGCAACTGGAAGAGGCTCATGATAGTAAACAAGGGCTCTTCCAGCGGGATTAAGAAATATATGTCGGTCGTTACCGAGGAGGGGTTGGCCGGGAGGATAATAGCGGTCGGCTCCCGTTCATCCGTGGTCCAGCTCATCACAGACTCGCGCTCGGGCATAGGTGCCAGGGACCTGCGTAACCGTGAGACCGGCGTCATAGAGGGTCGGAACGAGAATACCATGAGGTTCGTCCCCATGAACGACGAGGCTGTGATGCAGGTTGGAGACATCATGGTGACAAGCGGACTCGGCGGGACCAGTCCGCCGGGGATAGTGATAGGCAGAGTCGCACAGGTCAAGAAGCGGTCTGCGGGGCTGGCCCGGCTGGTCGAGGTGAAACCGTTCGTGAGGTTCTCGCGTCTAGAAAAGGTGTTGATCATTATTACACCGGAACCCGAGTCCGTGATCCTGAAGGAGGCACAATGAGCCGCAGGCGCCAGATCTTCCTGGCCGGCGCGGTTGTGCTTGCTTTCATACTGCAGATCGCTGTCATGCCCCAGTTCAAGCTTTTCGGCGTCCAGCCGGATCTGATACTGGTGGTGGCGGTGGTCGTGGCTGTGCAGGAGGGGCCGGTCGAGGGAGCGATCGTTGGTTTCTGCGGCGGGATGCTGCAGGACATCGTGGGCCCCCAGGTGATGGGCGTGGGGGCTTTCTCCGAGACTGTAGCCGCCTTCCTGGCGGGCGTGCTCAAGGAGTTCTTCATGACGTATTCCATCCTTCTCCCCGTTCTGCTCGTGTTCATAGTCACAATACTCGAGCTTTCCGTGAACCAGTTGACACTCCTGATGCTCGGCCAGGAGAACCTCCCTCCTTTCAATGTGCTCGGGGTCATCCTTCCGGCAGCTGTGTACAATGTGCTGGCGGTGCTCGTGGTGTATCCTGTAATGAGAAGATTCAGTTTCACCCAAAAGGGGGAGTCGCTGATACTCACCAGGCCTGGCGGCAGGTGAGCTGAGCGGGAGATTTCAAGTTGAAGATTAGGATATTTGATCGGACGAGGCTGAAGTACAAGCCCGACGAGACAACGCACTATAAACATGATTCGGCTCAGGACAACCTCCAGCGGCGGCTGGCGGTCCTCGGACTCATCATAATAGCCGCGTTCTGCGTGCTGTTCGCGCGCCTGTGGTTCATGCAGATAGTCTCTGGCGACAACTACCGCAAGAAGGCCGAGGGCAACCGCATCCGAGAAATATCCCTCGACGCGCCGAGAGGCTGCATCCTCGACCGCAACGGCAAAGTGATCGTGAAAAACCGTAGTGCGCTCACGATATCCGTTGTTCCCGCGGAGCTCAGAGAGGATAACAAGGTCATAGACAGGCTATCAAAGCTGCTCGGGATAGGTCAGGGCGAGATCAAATACAAGATTGAGAAGTCCCAGGCTCCGAACCGGCGGGCGGTGCTCATAAAGAGCGATGTGGGTGAGGACATCGTGACCTACGTGAGAGAGCACCAGCGCGAGTTCCCCGGCGTGATAGCGGGCACAAAGGCGATGAGGGAGTACCCCAACAAGGAGCTCGCCGCACACGTCATCGGTTACCTGGGCGAGATCTCGCCCGAGGTGCTGAAGGAGAAGAAGGGAAAGGGCTACCAGGCGGGGGACGAGATAGGGCTGTCGGGCGTAGAGGCGACATACGACGAGGAACTGCGCGGGAAGGTGGGGAGGTACCGCCT
>JAENXM010000170.1 GCA_016649525.1 Actinomycetota bacterium | reverse complement strand
GGTGTGGCGGTGCGGGTAGGGGTCAACTCCGGCTCTCTCGAGAGGCGCCTGCGTGACAGCACGGGACGGGCCGAGGCGTCGGCCCTTGCGAGGAGCGCGCTGGAAGGTGCGGCTCTCCTCGAGGGTATGGGCGTGAGCCAGATAAAGATATCCGTCAAAGCATCTGATGTCCCGCGTACCATCGAGGCGTACCGCATAGTCTCGCGCGAGTGTCCCTGGCCGCTCCACGTAGGCGTGACCGAGGCGGGGACTCTCCTTTCAGGCGCGGTCAAGAGTGCGGTCGGTATAGGCGCGCTGCTCGCCGAGGGCATCGGTGACACGATACGCGTCTCGCTCACCGCGAGTCCCGTCGAAGAGGTCCGGGTCGGTAGGAAGATACTTGCTTCTCTAGGTCTGCGCGAGGGGGGGCCGGAGGTCATATCGTGTCCCACGTGTGCAAGGACCGAGATAGATGTGATAGCTTTGGCTACCGAGTTGGAGAAGTCCCTCGAGGGGCAACGCACACCGATCACCGTCGCTGTGATGGGATGCGTGGTGAACGGACCCGGTGAGGCCAGGGAGGCCGACATCGGGATAGCCGGCGAGCAGGGTGGCTGTGTTCTCTTCATCGAAGGCGAGAAGATAAGGCGCTTGAGCGCTGATAAGATGCTCGAGGAGCTTCTCGGAGAGGTCGGGAAGATGATAGCGGAAAGAGAAAAGTCGGGTGGGAGCGGTTGAGACTCTCACGGGTTACCGTGCCGACGCTCAAAGAGAAGCCGGCTGAAGCCGAGATACCGAGCCACGAGCTGCTCTTGAGGGCCGGCATGATGCGGTCGGTTGCCGCGGGCATATATGCGCTTCTGCCACTGGGGACGCTTGCGCTCGAGAAGATAGAGGACATCGTGCGCGAGGAGATGAACGCGGCGGGCGCCATGGAGGTCGTTCTGCCGGGCCTTCACCCGTCCGATCCCTGGATCCAGAGCGGCAGGTGGCAGGCCTACGGTCCCGAGATGATGAGGCTCGTCGACCGCCAGGGAAGGGAGTTCTGTTTCGCTCCTACCGCCGAGGAGGTCATAACGCTCATGGTCTCGAGGACCGCCCCCTCGTACAGGGACCTGCCGCTGAACCTCTACCAGATACAGACGAAGTTCCGCGATGAGATACGGCCGAGGTTCGGCCTGCTCCGCGCCCGGGAGTTCAGGATGAAGGACGCTTACAGCTTCCATACCTCGGAGGAGGAACTCGATGATACATACCGGAGCATGTACGAGGCGTACTCGGCCGTCGCCAGGCGGTGCTCGCTCGACGTACGCGTCATCGATGCCGCGACCGGCCTCATAGGTGGGGACGTCTCGCAGGAGTTCATGGTCATATCTGAAGTGGGCGAAGATGAGATCATATACTGCACCGAATGCGAGTACGGCGCGAGCGCCGAGATGGAGGTGCACAGGCCGGGCGTCGGATTCGGAAGTCCTGAATCCGGCAAGCTCGAGGAAGTGAAAACGCCCGGCATGGTCTCGGTCGAAGACGTCGCGGTCTACCTGGATACCGATAACGCGCACGTGCTCAAGTGCGTCCTCTACGTGGTCGGGGGAGAAGCGCTCGCGGTGTTCGTGCCGGGATACAGGGAGGTCTCGGAGGCGAAGCTCGAGTGCGTTCTGGGAACGGGTGACTTCCATCCCCTGCGCGAGGACGAGAGGGAGCTGTACCCTGCGGTGACCGCCGGCTTTACCGGCCCGGTCGGCCTCGAGGGCGTGAGGATCCTCTTCGACCAGGAAGTGAAGGGCTCGCGCGGGCTTGTGTGCGGAGCCAACAGGGTCGACCATCACCTCAAGGGGGTCGAAGAAGGGCGGGATTTCAAAGCAGATTCGGTAGCCGACATCGCTTACACGGTCGAGGGAGACCTCTGCGCCAGGTGCGGCGGGGTCCTGAGAAAAGCGCGCGGCATAGAGATCGGCCACATATTCAAGCTCGGCCTCAAGTACTCCGAGCCGCTCGGCGCCAGTTTCACAGACCAGGACGGCAACGGCAAACCGATGGTGATGGGCACCTACGGTATCGGCACTTCCAGGATACTCGCCACGGTGGTAGAACTACACCACGATGATGCAGGAATCAAGTGGCCAAAAGCAGTCGCGCCGTTACCCCTCGAGTTGCTGGTCTTGAGCCCGGAGAGCGCCGAGCAGGCAAAGGTCGCGGCCGATCTGGAGCAAGGACTCAAGGCATCAGGGATGGAGATCCTTGTGGATGACCGTGACGTAAGCCCGGGCATAAAGTTCAACGACGCCGACCTCATAGGTCTTCCGGCTCAAGTGATTATAGGCAACAAGCTCGCGGAGGGGAAGATTGACCTGAAGCTCAGGTACTCGGGTGAAAGAATAGAGACCTTCCCAGAAGGTGCGAACCAGGCGATTGAAAGGGCTATCGATGTTGCGACGTGAGAGGCCGCGTGAACATGGAGACTGGATCAGGATAGCGACCGCGCCGAACGAGGCCGTGGCGGGAATGCTGGAGGGTGCCTTGAAGGACAAGGGGATCCCGGTAATGGAAAAGAAGATGAGCCTCGATTATGTAGCGGGGATGGCCGGGATGCGCGGCATACTCGTCCCTGCCGACAGAGAAGAGGAAGCGAGGAGCCTGCTTTCCGAGATCTGGGATGTCACGGAGGACTCCTGATGGGCGGAGAAGAGGGCGGCGTAATCCCTGAAGAAAACGCTCCAGACGCGCCGGACCGCGGGCACAAGATGGACGAGGGCCTTCGCTGGTTCGGCGACTTCATCTTCAAGCCGATCCTCTGGTTCTTCGGAAGGCTCGGCATCTCTCCGAACCTCATAACTGTCCTGGGGATGGCGGTCGCAATAGCTTCAGGCTACTTCCTGGCTGTAAAAAGGGTGCCGCTGGCGGCCGTGTTCTTCGTGCTGTCGGGGGTCCTGGACCTGGCGGACGGATATGTCGCGAAGAAGCTCGACCAGGTGACGGTCTTCGGCTCCTTCCTCGACTCGTTCTCGGACCGCATATCCGATGTGGCGATCTATGTGGGGTTGATGGTCTACTACCTCAAGCTTCAAGAGGGCATCTACGTCGGCCTCGCTGTCGTCCTGCTGGTAGCCTCATTCCTCATAAGCTATCTGAGAGCGCGAGCGGAGGCGCTAGGGTTGCAGTGTAAGGCCGGGCTGATGTCGAGGGCGCCGAGGGTTCTCGCAGTCGGCTTCGGGCTTTTCTTCAACGGGTTGAGCCCCTGGATCCTCAAGATCGTCATGTGGGTAGTCGCCGCCCTCCTGGTTGAGACCCTCGCGGAGAGGTTCGTCTTTGTCTGGAGGGAACTCGAGGCATGAAGGTCAACTACTACCTGTTCGTGGCCGCAGAAAAGCTCGTGGGAAAGGTGCCCGTCAGAATGACGAGGGCCGTCGCCCGGGCGGGCGCGATTTGTTATTACATCATCTTCCGCCGCAAACGACACCTGGTCGAGCGCAACATGCGGCGCGCCCTCGGTGAAAACGCCAGTGAGAAGCAGGTAAAAAGGACCGCGCGGCGCGCGTATCGTTACTACGCGGATTACTGGGTGGATATCCTCTGGCTCCCGACGCGCTCCAGGCAGGACGTGCTCGACCGCTTCGCAAAGATCGGCGAGAAGACTTTGAGGGATACGATCGCGGAGGGCAAAGGGGTTATCGTGGTTCTCCCCCACTACGGCTCCTGGGAAGCGGGGGCCGTCTACCTCTCCAGCCTCTCGCCGTTCGCGGCGGTCGCCGAGGTCTTGAAGCCTCCCGAGCTCTTCGACCTGTTTGTGAAGCTCCGCGCCGGGGTCGGCATAAAGATATTCCCATACGACCACAGCACTGAGACCAGGGACGAGATGGTCTCGGCTCTTAAGCGGGGCATCATGCTGGCCCTGCTATGTGACCGCGACCTCAGGGGCTCAGGGGTGGAGGTAGAGTTCTTCGGCGAGAAGACCACCCTGCCGCCCGGCCCCGCGTCGCTGGCTATGCGCAGCGGCTCTCCGATCATCTGTGTTAACGTCAGGAATCTGGATGAAGGGAGCTGGGTCGGCCACGCGACGGAGCCGATATACGTTCGCGATTCGGGCAACAAAGACGAGGCGCTTCAAAGCGCGATGCAGCACATAGCGAGAACGCTCGAGGGATTGATAAGGGAGGACCCTTCACAGTGGCACATGTTCATGCCTTCGTGGCCGTCGGACCGGCAGAACCCTTGAGCGCTTTATCT
>JAENXM010000079.1 GCA_016649525.1 Actinomycetota bacterium | reverse complement strand
CTTCATCTCGACATCATCGTACTTCAGCTGGACCTGCTGGAACTTCTGCTTTGCGAGCGTCTCCTGGTCCTTCGAAAGATTCCGTTCTGCCGGGACTACCGACGCTTTGTAAGCATCCCAGTCCATGTCCTGCCATGCGCTGATCAGTTTACTCACCGCTCCCTCGGGGGAGCTGTCTCCACAGCCGGCGAGCGCGACGGAAGCCGTCATGAGAACGACAAGAGTAAGAGCGAGAAGGATCAACCTGGGCTTGCCCGGCGCAACTCGTGACATTTTCGATATACCCCCAAAACAATCGAGCCGCTTCCCGACCTCCGGCCACGTCGGCTTTCTACTGACCTGGCTGGGTTCCTGACTGGGGTTGCGCTTCTCCTTGGGACAACTGGATGTCCACGTACCAGCGGCCTTTGTACTTCACCGCATTCAGGGTGCGGCTCTCCTCCGGTACGTCCTTGAAGTCCTGGTTCTGCGTTTGCCCGGTCGTCGGGTTCTTGGCGCTTATCTTCCCCGACGAGATCACTACCTTTGCCTTGTTCTTGTCATTCTTGTCGTAGGAGACCTTCAGTTTCAAGTCCGAGTACGTCTCACTTTTTATCTTGATCTGCGCCTGCAACTGCTGCCTCTCTGTGTCGCTCATAGCCCGGACCCGCTCGGGAAGAACGGAACCAAGTAGGGCATCCGAATCGCCGGCGTTAATCGCCTGGAAGAAATTGTTGACGGCGGTATCCGGTGTTGTGGCACTGCCACAGCCGAAGGCCACGAGCGTTAACAAGAGCGCCGCGCACGTCAAGATTACGGCAGTGATACTAAAGGTCCTCTTCTTTCCAGAACGTAACTCCATATGCGCCTCCGTGCTTATCGGGTTCCAGTTTCCGTTATACATACCTACGCCGGCGGTGGAGGCGGTGGAGGCGGTGGAGACCCCCCGCCCGCCGCAGGTGGAGCCGGTGCCGGCCCTGAAGGAGGCGGGGCAGCCTGTGGTGCCTGCGGCCCGCCTACCGGGGCCTGTTGCCCCGCATCGGCTATACGGCCGTCGAGCTCCTCTACCTCCTGGCACGCGGGCACCAGTTCCTGATGGCTCAGCTGTCCGCTCCTGTAAAGGATGTACACCTGCTCGCCGAGCGCCTCCAGCTTCTGCTTGCGCTCTCTCCCCAGCTGGGTCTCCTGCACCTTCGCCTTCGTCTGGTCGGCGGCGGTTGTTATGCTCTCCTGGATCTTGTCAAAGAACCCCATATTGGTGCCTCCTCACATCCTCGCGGTGATGGGGTGATTCTTCATGCACTACAGCCTGTCTCCAAATCATATCAGAACAGTGGGGTCAGGTCTTGATTCTTGATTTTTGCACCTTCGGTGCCTGGCCCCAGTGTGTCAAGAATCAAGACCTGACCCCAATATTGAGAGGTACTTCTGCGCGAGCTCTTCGTACATCTTCTTTCCCGCCTTGAATCCCTCTCTGGCCTTTTCCGACACCGGCTTTATGGGTTGCGCGGGGACTCCGCCGACGAGCATTCCCGGCTCGACCTCGGTGCGCGGCGTAACGACCGAGCCGGCCGACACGACGCCACCCCCGCCTATCACCGCTCCGTCAAGCACAGTCGAGTTTATCCCTATCAACGCTCCGTCCTTGACTGTGCAGCTGTGAAGGACCGCGGCGTGCCCCACCGTCACGTCGGTACCGACGTCCACGCCGTTTACGACCGTGCCGTGCACCACGCAGTTGTCCTGCACGCTTGACCGCGCGCCTATCCTTATCCTGTTCCAGTCTCCCCTCAGAACCGCGCCCCACCATACGCTCGCCCCGCTCTCAACAACCACTTCGCCGATGAGCACCGCCGTCGGGGCGACAAAGGCATCGGGGGCTACATCCGGTTTCTTGCCATCGATCTCTACCAGCATACCAACCTCCCGGTTAAGACTCTTTTGACGTAACTTTATGTTTATTAGTTCGTTTAAAGTCTATAGAATGGCCTGGTTAAAATGAAACCGGAGAAAGCAGGCAATGAGTCCGGATAAAGAAGCGGGATCCAGAGAAAGTCGAACGAAAGAAACCGCGGGCCGACGCCGTCCGGCAAAGGTCTGCCGATACACGCTCGAGCCATCCGCTTCCAGCCTCACGACCCTGAGAGAGTTCATCCGCACGACACTCAAGCCGTACCCGCACATCGGGCCGCACATCGAAGACATCGTCTCCGCGACCCACGAGGCCTGCAAGAACTCGCTGCTCCACAACCCCGAGAACGAATGCCCGGTCGACGTGATATGCAGGGTGTTCGCTAACCGCGTGATCATCGAGGTGGAGGACAGCGGAAACGGCTTCGACCCCGAGATACTGCCTCCCGCGCCGCCGGACCCGGATGCGCTCGAGGGCCGCGGGCTGCTGATAATATATTCGCTCATGGACAAGGTCGAAGCGGAGACGGGCGCGCACGGGACGAAGATAAAGATGCAAAAAAGGTTCAGGCCCGCCGCCCATGCTCAGGGCTGAAGGACCTCCTCCGCGGGCTGCCCGTCTATCGTGATCTCCACGGTCCTGACCCTCGAGTCGTTGGCGAGAACCGTCTCGTTTATCTCCGTGGTGATGCCGCGAACGGCCGCCGAGCCGCCGCCGAACTTCAGAAGCTCGCCGGAGAAATCGACCTTCGCGGTTTCGCCCTCGACCGCGTAACTGTTCAATCCGGTCCCCTCGGGTATCGGGGAGAAAAGGCCGCCCTGCTTCTCGCCCTCGGTGGGGCCCTTGAGCAGCTCTGCGAGCGCCTCCTCGGCGCCTCCCGTCTCGACATTACGTGTCACCGGCGTCCCCTGCTCGCCCTGCATGAAAAAAACCAGCACCGCGACCTTTTCGACAGGGGTGGTCTTCGGGATCGTGGGGACCGTCTTCGGCTGGGTAGTCACCCCTCCATTGCCGCCGCACCCGGCAAGCGCGAGAACAAGCGCAAAAGATATCGCAAGGAGAACCACCGGACCCCGTAATCGCTTGTGCACCATTACCTCCCCGATGCCGTAAACCTGAACCATAAGGCTCTTTAATTATATAATTATCGACATGGTTAAGGTCGGCATCCCAAGAGCACTCTCATACTATCGTTACTTCCCGTTCTGGAAGAGCCTCCTGGAGGGGCTCGGGGCAGAGGTCGTCGTGTCAAGGCATACTGGCAAGCATCTGCTCGAGGACGGGGTCCGCCACTGCGTCGACGACATATGCGTGCCGGTGAAGCTCTTCTACGGTCACGTGCTCGACCTTGTGGACAAGGTCGATTACCTTTTCATATCCAGGCTCGTGTCGGTCGAGAAAGGCGAGGGCGACACATACACCTGCCCGAAGCTGATAGGCCTTCCGGACATGATAAAGAGCTCGCTCTCCGGCCTCCCGCCCATCATCGACTTCGTGGTCGACGTGCAGAACATGCCGCTCAAGTCCAGCGCCAAGAGACTCGCTGGTTCCTTCGGCGTCACCGGAGCCCGGGCGAAAAGGGCGCTCGGGGGAGCCCTCGAAGTGGAGCGGCTGTACCAGGCGGAGCTGCTGAACGGAGTGCCCCCCGAGGAGGCGATCGAAGCGGTGCTCTCAAACGGCGGTGGTAACGGGAGCGGCTCCAGGGCAGGCCCTGAAAGAACCGGCGGCGGGGACCTCAACATCGCGCTCGTCGGACACGAGTACCTCGTCTTCGACCCGTTCATCAGCAACAATCTCCCCCGAAAGCTCGAGAGGCTCGGAGCGAACGTCAGCTTCATCACACAGGTGCCCTCCGCAGTCGTCGAGGAGGAGCTCGCCCGCTACCCGGGCATATCCTGGAGCTACGAGAAGGAGCTCCTCGGCGCTGCTTCGCATTTCCTCTCGCGCGACGACATAGACGGCGTGATGCTGGTCATCGGGTTCGCCTGCGGCCCTGACTCGATAATAAGCGAGATAATCACAAGAGAGGTCCGCACCGAGAAGAGCCCGCCGCTCATGACCCTGGTTCTGGACGAGCACACCGGTGAGGCAGGGGTGGCGACACGCGTGGAGGCTTTCGTCGACCTCATCCGCCGCTCCCGGACGCGAACAACGGCGCCTGACCCCAACTAGAACGATGAAGGTCTCATTCCCGCACATGGGAAACGCTTACATAGCATTGTCCTCGCTTCTGTCCAACCTCGGCGCCGAGGTAATCGTCCCACCGCGGCCTACCCGAAAGACCATCGACATCGGCGCGCTCCATGCCCCGGAGTTCGTCTGCCTGCCGTTCAAGGTGAACCTCGGCGACAACCTGCGCTCACTCCAGATGGGAGCCGATACGCTCGCCATGGTCAGCGGGATGTGGGCCTGCCGCTTCGGTTACTACGGGAGGGTCCAGCACCAGATACTGCGCGACGCCGGGTTCGAGTTCGACAGCATACTGCTCGGGCGGGACGGCATCGGGTACGTCTACAACAAGTTCAGGCCGACCGTCGAGGGCAACCTCACGCTCGGCTGGTTCAGGGCGTTCAGGCATTTCAAGCGCAAGGCCGAGGCCGTCGATAAGCTGGAAATCAAGTCCAGGCAGATCAGGCCCTTCGAAGGCAGACGCGGCTCCACTTCCCGGGCGCTCACCGAGGGCCTCTCGCTTATCCACGAAGCGCCGAGCCTCGAACAGATAGACGCGGCGCTTTCCGGGGCGCTCGGCCTTCTTGAAGACGTCGAACTTGATAGAGACAGGGAGGAACCGCTGCGGATCGCCGTCCTCGGAGAGATCTACGCCGTCCTCGAGCCGTCGCTCAACTTCGACATCGAGCGCAGGCTCGGCGAGATGGGGGTAATGTCCTACCCTGTCATGAGCGTCTACAAGTGGCTGTTCCGGCCGCTCAAGACGGACCCGCGCATAACGATAGACGAGTACAGGGCGCGCCGGATCGCAAAGCCATATATCGCTTACGTGCTCGGGGGCGAAGAACACCAGACAATCGCGGGCACCATAAACGCCGCGCGCAGTGGATACGACGGGGTGCTCCACCTTTATCCGTTCACGTGCATGCCCGAGAACATATGTCGAACGATACTTCCACGTATCGAGTCCGAGTTCGATATCCCCGTGCTAAACCTCTGCCTCGATGAACACGCCTCGCCTACCGGCGTCGCCACAAGGCTCGAGGCATTCGTGGACCTCCTCAGGCAGAGGCGGAGGAAGCGCCCGCCGGCAAGAATAATGAAAGCCAGAAGCTAACGTTTCCCTACACTACCGCTCCGATGGAGGAAGCGGGCCTCCCGGCGCACCGGGAGGCCAATCCGTCGGTGGAGACCGTGGAGGCTCAGGCGGTTCGGGAGGCCACTCCGGGGGCGGCGGGGTCGTTGGCCTCGACCCTGGCGTCCCGGGTTCGGGTGGCGGCGGCGCATCCACTTGACGCTGCACGGGATAATCGGGTGAAGGCCGCTCGGGGCGCTCTGGCCCGGGTCTTTCTGGCGGTCCGGTGACCTGCTCTACGGGAGGCGGACTCTGGTTGACGTTCCTCGCCGCCCTTCGCTCCATCGCCTCGCGTATCTCTTCCGGCGTGGCCGGCTCAGGAGCCGTGACAACCCCCTTCAGCCTGCGAAGCGCTTTCTCGGCGCTGCTCCGGACCACCGCGCTCGCGTCCTTGGCCGCTTTCTCGAGCACTGGCACCGCCGACGGGTCACCTATCGTGCCGAGCGCTACACATGCAGCGGCTCTGACTTCATCGGGCATCCCCTTGCGGAACAGCCCCCCTTTCCTGACAAGTTCCAGAAGCCGCGGGACCAGGCTCCTGTCACGCAGATCCCCGAGTGCCAGACAGGCCGCCTCCGCTATTCCCTCCTCCTCCTTTGCCCGTGGACCCTGGCCGGCTGCATAGATGATATCGAACAGGTAATCGGCGACACCCGGGTCCTTGAACATGCCGAGCACCCTGACCGCCGTCCGCCGCACCGCCGGACTGCTGTCGTCCGCCGCTTCGAGCACGACTGTGCGGGAGCCGGGGTCGCCGATCCGCCCCAGGCTCCTCACCGCCTCGCGGCGGATACGCCCATCGGGATGGCGCACCATCGCACCTATCTGCCCGACCGCCTCCACGCACTTGATGTCGGCCAGGATGTTGAGGATGTTCCGGTAAGCGTACCAGGGGTTTTTCCTCGAGAGCTCCGCTATCAGCGCCTGCGATCCGACAGGGCCCGCTGCGCCAAGCGCCGAGACCGCGCCGTCCCGCAACTCCATATGGCCGCGCTCCTTTACCATTTCCACCAACGGGGACAGGGCGTCCGGCCCCAGCATCGCCAGCACCCTGACGGTGCGAACCAGTCTTTCGCTGTCCTCTTCAGTGAGCAGAGTCTCCGGGGATATGACACCATCAGGCCCTACCAGCCTCTCGAGCACCAGGGTCGCGTGCTTTACAAGCTCGGGCCCCTTCTCCCCTTCGCCGGATGCCTCCCTGATAAGAAACTCCAGTATGCCCGACACCTCTTCTGCCCTGTCCTCCCTCAGGTAGAGCTCGACCACCGTTGCTATCGAATCGATCTCCCTTGCAAAAGCCATGAAATCGTGCTCACCGCCGGCGGCCTCCATAAGTATGGGCTCCAGCACCTTGGCCGCAGTCATCCTCTCGGGCGGATCCAACAAGTTTAGGGTCTCTCTCACGAGATAAGCCGCAAACCTCCGCACGTTCCCTGGGCGGTCTTTGAGATTCTCAGCGAGCTTGAGCAGCAGGCCCGCCGCAAGCTCGTTTTCCCTCATCGAGTAGAGCTGCTGGATCTGCATCGGGACGGTGTTGTCGACCCCCTCCCCGAGATCCGGGATCTGCTCCTCCTCGAGCGGTCCGCCAAGCAGCTGGTACGCGGACAGTATGCGAACGCCGGTACCGGGCTCACGCTCCTCCTGTATCCCGGCCTCGTCGAGCCTCCTGTCTATTCCCTCCGCAAGGGTGCCGCCGAGTCTCCCGCCGCGCACCTCCAGGAGTAAATCGTTGAGGTCCTTCAGCCTGTTCCTGGTCCACCCCGAGCCGAGCTCGCCGACCTCCTCCTTCATGTCAATGTACTCGTCGATGAGCGAGTCCACGATCCCGAATAACTGCTCGTCTTTTAACATGGAGATCACGTTCTGCCGTACGTGCATGATGTCCAGGTCCGCGGGTCCGTGGCCGGTGAGTATGCTCGTCATCTCGCGCGGGTTCATCTCGGAGATGATCGAGGTCACCGTGTCCTGAAGCGATTCCCTCAGGCCCTTGTCCTCGACAGACGAGATCATCGCAGAGAGCCGGTTCAGCGCGTCCTCCGCCCTCTGGCTCCTGATGAGAACCCCGCCCTCCGACCCTTCCTCGGCAAGGAACCTCGACATCAGCCCTCCGACCTTCTCCGGGTCGGAGAGGACCTCGAGTAAGTCCGCGTCCTGTACCTGGCCGAGGTCTATCTTCGCCATCAGGTACCTGATGAGGAGTTCGTCCTTGAGCGCGTCAAGAGGAGTGGCTTTTCTCACCCCTGCTCCGACGAGGTCGGTCCCGTCACCGGCGGTCTCCACCGCGACATACACGCGCTGATTGACAGAGGCATTGGTCACGCCACGCTCTGCCAGTTCGTTCGCGAGGTTCGCGCGCATTTCCTGGTTGTCACCTATCTCCCCCAGCAGGGAGAAAACCGTCCTGAGCTCCTCCCTGGTAACCCCCGCCCTGAACTCGAGATT
>JAENXM010000086.1 GCA_016649525.1 Actinomycetota bacterium | reverse complement strand
ATCGACCGACCTCTGCGAGCTTACCGGTGAGCTTTCCCGGGAGGGCCTGCTCTTCCCCATACCGGTCGGCGACCCGCGCGCCCTGGCGGACCGGGTCCTCGAGCTCGAGGGTGACCCGGGGAAACTCATGCAGGCGGGTGTGAAGCTCAAGGGCTTCGTTCTGGAGACGTACTCGTTCGAGGCAACGACCGGATGTCTCCGCGACTGGGTCAGGGACCCGGAGCACGCGCCGGACTTCGCCGAGCGCAGAAGGCTCCGGCACGAGGCGCTGGAGTCGGCCCGCCTGAAATTCATACCTCCCATAACGCCGGATTCCTCGATGACACAGAAGATAAGGTTTTATCTGAAGAACGAAGGGCTCCTTTCGACTTTGAGGAGATCGGTGACGTTCTTCGGCAGGAAGGCCAGACGGTGATGTCTGTTTTTAAGGGCGGCATGCGTATATAAGCACGAGCAGTTGTTTTTCCAGAAGAGAATAGCGCAGCCCGGAGATAGCATTTGAAGATCGCGTACTTCAGCCCGTTGAACCCCATCAAGTCGGGCATATCGGATTACTCGGAGGAGCTTCTCGAATACCTCGGCGGTTTTGGTCGCATCGAGCTTTTCATTGACGACTACCGGCCCTCCAGCCTGTGGCTTTACGATTACTTCCCGATCCATAACTACCGCAGGATGTATGAGAACAACGGGAAGAACGACCATGACATCAACGTCTATCACATGGGGAACAACGACAACCACTCCTACATCTACTCGCTCTGCCTCGAGTACCCGGGGCTGGTCGTACTGCACGAGCCGATGCTCCACCACTTCGTCTTCTCCCAGACAGTGGGTAACCATCGTCTCCGGGATTACCTTAGGGAGCTCGATTACTGCTACAAGTCCGAGCGTTCGCAGATAGTCAAGACGACACTCGAGACCCGCGACGAGAACTCCTGGTACGACTACCCGCTGGTGGACCGCATAGTGGACAGCAGCCTGGGCATAATAGTGCACAGCGATTTTGCACGGGGGAAAGTGCTGGATGTAAATCCAGAGGCTAGGGTCAGGAAGATACCCCACCACTACGCGCCGGCGCCAGCGAACCACCTGCGTTCCCGCGACGTGGTCCGGGAGATACTCGGTTTCCACCCCGACGATTTCGTGGTCGGCTCGCTCGGGTACATGACGGCAAGCAAGCGCATTGACGTCCTGCTGAGGGCCATAGCCTGGGTCAAGAAACAGGGTCATGACATCAAGCTGATCCTGGTGGGGAAGATGCTGCCGGGCTGCGAGGCACCGCGCTGGATCGAGGAGCTAGGCCTTGAGGAGAACGTCCTGGTGACCGGCTTTGTGGACACACGGACCTTCCGTGAGTACCTGAACGTGCCGGACATGTTCGTCGCGCTGCGTCACCCGAGCGCCGGCGAGACGAGCGGTAGCGTGATCAAGATGATGGGAACGGGAAACCCTGTCATGGTCTCCGACCACTATGCGTTCAGCGAGTTCCCCGACGACTGCTGCGTCAAGGTGACGACGGGCGATGCCGAAGAGGAGGAGCTCAAGGAGAAGCTCGTCTACTACATAGAGAACCCGGAGGAGAGGCTGACCCTCGGGGCCAGGAGCAGGCGCTACATACTGACCCACCATGATATCCAGAACTCCGCAAGGGAATACGTGGAGTTCGCCACGGAGCTGCTGGCCGGCGGTTGATTTTAGACCGGGCTATTAGCCCGGTTTTAAACCCCGGCCTGAGAGGCCGGGCTAAAGAATTAAACCCCGGCCTGAGAGGCCGGGCTAAAGAGCCGACCTGCCGGCTTGCAAATCTCATGGAAATAGTCGAAGATAGATGACTTTGGGCCACTGGAAGGGCAGGGTTCGAGGAAGGAATTTGACCGTTTTAGAGCCAAATAGTGTTCGTGATACGTTTATGACAACAGCGAGTAAGGAGATTTCATGAGTTTCGACTCGAAAAGGTTGAAGATGAGGCTCAAGAGTGGCATCCTGATTGCAATCTCGCTGGTACTAATCATGGTGTTCCCATTCACAGGGGTGCTCTCGGGCGGTACAACTCTGACCGAGCGTACTGTGCTCGGGCTTTTCAGTGAGAGCTTCCAGAACAACCTGAAGACCAAGTACCCGGCGTCCGAGTGGCCCTGGGTCCGTAATGTCCGCATTTTCCTCACGTGGTCTTCCGTCGAGCTACATGGCAAGGGGGTCTATGACTGGAGCGCGGCGGACGCTGAGATAAACGCCGCCCTGAGCCTTGGCTTGAACAGCATACTCATAACACTTTCCCTGCCGTGTCCGATATGGGCTTCTAATCCGAACACGCCCGGTGACAACCCCGGCATGGGGCCGCCGAGGAACCTCAAGGACTTCGGCGATTTCTGCAGGGCCGTGGCCGAGCGTTACAAGGGCATTGTCGATTATTACCAGATTCTGCAGGAGCCGGGCTGGGACACCGACTCGCAGGCGGCCAAGCACGGGCATGTCTATTACGCGGGTTACAGTGACCAGTCCTACATGGGGATGCTCAGGGAGGGCTACCAGGCGGTAAAGCAGGTCGACCCGAACGCATACGTGGCGTCCGGCGCGCTGCTGGACGAGATAACCCGTACGCCCCAGGCCTATCGGAACTACGAGGTACTGCTGGCCGGGGGCAACCAGGACCTCTCGATGAAGGTCGAGTCGGAGAAGGATATCGTGGCCGAGCGCCCGATGTATTTCAACTATCATGGCGTCTGGCCGGGCGGTACAGTAGAGCAGGGTGCCAAGGAACCGCGCACGACCTGGTATCTCGCGGAGGGGGCAACGCACCCCGGCTTCGAGGAGTGGATATGCATCCAGAACCCGGGGGACTCCGACGCGAACGTAATGATCACCTATATGTTCCCGGGGGGCGCGACCCAGGAACAGGGCCTGACGGTAGGCGCCCACTCAAGAAACACGGTTGATGTCAACGGTGCAGTCGGTCCTCATAAGGACGTATCGGCACGCGTCGGTTCGGACCAGCCGATAGTGGTCGAGCGCCCCATGTACTTCAATTACCACAACAAGTGGACCGGCGGCTCGATATGCGCGGGAGTTCCTGAGCTGTCGAATACGTGGTACCTGGCCGAGGGGGCAACCCAGCCGGGGTTCGAGGAGTGGATATCGCTCATGAACCCGGGCGACGTCCCGGCCAACGTGGAGATCACTTACATGTTCCCCGGGGGCGCTGTCCAGAAACAGAACGTGGCGCTTCCACCCACCTCGCGAGAGACGGTCATGGTGAACGACGTCGTAGGCCCGAACAAGGATGTCTCGGCGAAGGTCGCGGCTGATAATCCCATAATCGCCGAGCGGCCGATGTACTTTCTCTACCACAACGCCTGGTCGGGAGGTCATACGCAGTTCGGCGCCACCGCGACGGCCACATCCTGGTTCCTCTCAGAAGGCACAACCAGGAGCAACAAGGATGACGGTTATTTCGAGGAGTGGATATCCATACAGAATCCCGGGGATGCCGACGCATCGGTTGACCTTACGTACATGTTCCCGGGCGGCGCCACGCAGCCGGGCAGCATAAACGTTCCGGCGCATTCGCGGCAGACCATACTGGTGAATAGCGTGGTGGGGTCGGACAAGGATGTCTCCGTGCAGCTCGACTCAAACCAGCCCATCGTGGTCGAGCGCCCCATGTACTTCAGCTACCACGGCAAGGATGACGGAGGAGACGTCGAGCTGGGTTCCCAGGGCGGGGGCAAGACCTGGTACTTCGCGGAAGGCACAACGCGTGAGGGCTTCGAGGAATGGCTGACACTTCAGAATCCCGGTGATTCAGAGGCTCCCACTACGATAACTTTCATGTTCAGCGATGGGACGACCCAGCAGAAGGCGGTCACGCTACCCGCGAAGAGCCGCACCACCATCGACGTGAACCACGCGGTCGGCCTGGCAACGCAGTGCGACGGGGTGGCGCTGCACCCCTACGATTACCCCCAGTGGTGGAGCTGGTACTACAACTACCTCAGGGACATATGCGCGAAGAACGGGGCCCCAACCTGGAGATAGTGGTGACAGAGATCGGATGGCCGAACGGCGATCCCCCGAACTTCACGCCTGAGGGCCAGCGGCAGGCTATAGGTGAGGTAGGCGTGGGCGGCCTCATCGGGGCCGGCTGCCGGAAGATATGGATATTCGAGGACTTGGACATCGCCCCGGGCACCTCGGGGGGCGGCGATTACTACGGCCTCTATAACTACTACGGGAGCCCGTACCCTGCCTGGAACGAGTACAAGAAATGGCAGTCGCAATTCCCGGACTATAGTAACAAGCCACTACATCTGCCGTGGTGACAGTACGGGATTCGTCCGGCAAGGCGGACATCGACGCATAGGGGGCGCTGGTTTGCAACAGAATGCGAACGCCCTTGTCTCGATTGTGATTGTGCTCTACAACTCCGCCGAATGCGTTGGGTCCTGCATATCTTCGCTGGCCTCACTCGAGTATGAACCGTTCGAGTTGATAATGGTAGATAACGCCTCGTCCGATGGTTCGGCGGGGTACGCCCGCGAGTGCGCGCGGAAAGAGGGGCTCAACTGTCTCGTCAGCCGCCTGGGGCGGAACCGCGGATTTGCCTTTGCGATCAACCACGGGGTCTCGCTCTCCGGAGGAGAGGTGATAGTGCTGCTCAACCCGGATGCCGAGGTCTACCCGGAGACGCTCGGAGCGCTGGTGGAAGCCCTCGAGGAGCCGGAGGTCGGGATCGCAGGGTGCAAGGTCTATTATCCCGACAGGGAGACGCTCCAGCACGCGGGCGGTTTCATAAGGGACAACGGCCTGACATGGCACTACGGCGTGAACGAAAAGGATGTAGGCCAGTACGATGAGCCGGCGGACGTGCAGTACGTTACCGGCGCCGCGCTTGCCATCAGGCGGGAGGTCCTGGACCGAGTCGGACCGCTCGACGCGGGGTACTTCCCGGCCTACTTCGAGGAGACCGACCTGTGTCTGAGGGCCCGCCGCGCGGGTTACAGGGTGGTCTATGCGCCTCGAGCACGACTTGTACATCACGAGTCCGTGACGGTCGGCAAGTTCACCGAGAGGTATTACTACCTGTACCACAAGAACCGCGTACGCTTCATGCTAAAAAACTACTCCTGGCGGTTCCTCCTCGACCGCGCACTACCCTTCGAGCAGCGCTGGCTTTCGATGATAGAGCCGGAGGAACAGGCGATACCTCTCAACAAAGCGTACCTCGTCAACATCCTGAACCTTCCGCGAACTCTGGCGGCCCGCAGGCGCGCCGACAGGCTGCTTGCCGCCCCACGCATCGAGGACACGGTCAGCGAGTTCTGATCTACCGGTCCTCGAGGATCAGCCCGCTCGCGGCGGTGTTGTTCTGAAGATAATGGGGTCAGGTCTTGAAACGTGACTTATTAACTATCCACTATCAAGACCTGACCCCATCCGGTTGCTAGCTCACTTCGACCCTGGAGCTTATCCTTTCTTTGCACTCCTCACCGACAACCGCCACATCACCGTCCAACCTCATCTGCTTGAACAGGCAGGCATCGACGCAGAGTCCGCAGCCGTTGCAGTTCTCTGTTATCTCGACACCGACTCCCTCGAGCTTGACCACGAGGTCCCGCACCTTGCGTGAAGCGTACGGCAGGCTTCCGATGATGCAACAGCACGGGCAGCAGTGGCATATAGTCATCAAGCGGGTGTGGTTCTTTACGCCGAGCATTATGGCGTCTCCACTGAACTTGCCAAGTACGGAGATCAATCCGGACTCGGTCGCCCGGTGAAGGTGCTCGAGCGCCTCCTGTCTGGTGACGTGCCTTCCCACATCAGGGTCTACATCCCGCGCGGCCTCGCCCAGGAATGTGCAGCCGAAGTACGGGTCGTAATCAAGGCAACCGTTCTCGCTGCGGCAGGGACAGCGGTTTAGGATGACGTGGTAGCTCGCTTTCTCTATGAAGTGCTCGATGACGGAGATTGGAGCGGCGGTCCCGGCCGGTATCTCGATGTTCTCGCAGACGGGGATGTAGGTGAGGTTAACGGGATCAAGTTCCAGTACCCTCTTCCCGATGGCGTCCATACCCGGTAGCCGGGTCAGTCTGAAGGCCGCGTTCTTGAACCTGTAGGTCTTCAGCAGCCGGTCAAAGCTTCTCCTGCTCCTGCCCATCGATACACCCCCGACCAACCCGTCGTTCAAATGTGACAATAGATTACCACGATTACGCAACATCGGTGCCGGGCACCATTGTTGCGTATATAATTGCGGTGTGAGCAGGATGATACTTGTCAGGCACGGCAGGACGTCGTGGCACGCGGAAGGGCGGTACGCGGGCACGGCCGACATAGGGCTCGATGAGGTCGGGCGGAGGCAGGTAGAGCTTATCGCTGACCGGCTTGCCGACGCCGGGATAGAACACGTCTATTCCAGTCCGCTTACGCGTTGCCTCGAGCTCGCCGAGAGGGTTGCGGGGTCTCACGGTCTCGAAGTGACCGTCGATGGGCGCCTGCGAGAGATCGACCTGGGGCGCTGGGACGGTGAGACTTACAGTGACATCATCGAGAGAGACGGGGAGATCCTCAAGAAATGGACGGCGGACCCGACCTCCGTGTCAGTTCCCGGCGGGGAATCGCTTGCCGCGGTGCAGGAACGGGCCATGGAGTGGTTCTCGCAGGCGGTGGCGGACCATCCGGAGGGGAACGTACTGGCGTCGAGCCACGGAGGGCCGATACGCTCGATCCTCGCTGCTATCATCGACCTGCCGCTTTCAAAGATCTTCCGTCTCCAGGTGGACCTCGCCTCGATATCGATCGTCAACTACAAGGGAAAGTTCTCGAACCTCGAGCTTCTCAACGAGACGTGCCACCTGGAGGGCTTTTGAACACCCAGGTGCTACAATAGTGAAGGGAGAGTCAGCCGGGCGGTCGCGGGGTGAAAGCCTCGAGGAAAGTCCGGACTCCACAGGGCAGGGTGCTGGATAACGTCCAGGCGGGGCAACCCGACGGATAGCGCCACAGAAAAGAAAAGACCCGCCGCGTCTGCGAGCGGGTTAAGCTGAAACGGTGGTGTAAGAGACCACCAGCGGTCCGGTGACGGGCCGGCTTGGCAAGCCCCACCCGGAGCGATGCCAAATAGGGGAGTTCGCGGTGGCCCGCCGCGCAAGACTCCCGGGTAGGCAGCTAGAGGCCCACGGCAACGCGGGCCCCAGATAGATGGCCGCCGCCGCCCGCTTCAGGGCGGCACAGAATCCGGCTTACAGGCTGGCTTTCCCCTTTGCT
>JAENXM010000036.1 GCA_016649525.1 Actinomycetota bacterium | reverse complement strand
GCTTATCGTTATCCCGGTCAGCATCAGTTTCCGTACGACATGCGGAGCCAGCCCCGACTTGATAACCTCCAGAGGGGCGATCGGGAAGTGTAGCCCTAGGCGGCTTTCTGTGGGGCCTAACTGGCAGGGCGAGCTCGTGCAGACCCGGTAGTCGAAAGCCATCAACACGATGAAACCGCCCGCTATGGCGTGGCCGTTGACAGCCACCACGGTCGGCCTGGGGAAGGAGAAGATGCGGAGTACGATGCTGTTCACCGTTTCAATCAACTTCCGCTGTTCGGCAGGGTTGTAGCCGGGTATAACCTTGAGGTCCATGCCCGCTGAGAGGCAGTCCCCTGTACCGGTGAAGACGATAGCGCGCACACCCTTATCTGCTTCCAGGTAAGACAGGGCGTCGTCTATATCGCCGAGTACGTCCCGTTCGATCGCATTGACCGGAGGGTTGTTGAAGCACATGGTCGCGACGCCGTCGGATTCCTCGACCCGGATGGTCCTTTTTTCAAACATGTTCACCATTCCCCCGCGGAAGCTCGATTGTCTCTGTGACCTACGGTACAACATTATATGTCATGATAGGGTCTGAATGATGATGCTGCAGTTCAAGGGCAAGTCGGCTCCCGGCCTGTGATAATCGGAGGCAAGCCATGGAATACGAGCCGAAGCGACGTTCGGTGAAGAAGCACCCGGTCCCGGACTGGTACCACGACGCGAAGTTCGGGATATTCATCCACTGGTCGCTCTCGTCGGTGCCCGCATATGCCCCCAGGGACAGGGGCGACATAATCGAGATACTCGAGAAAGAAGGGGCGACGGCTCTGATGGCGAACCAGCCGTACGCGGAGTGGTACCTAAACTCGCTCCGCATAGAGGGAAGCCCTGTGCAGCGTTACCATTTCGAGAAGTACGGAAGGGGTTATCCCTACTTCGACTTCGCGCGCGAATTCAATGACTCACTTGGAGAGTGGGACCCGAGTGACTGGGCCGACCTGTTCAAAGGGGTCGGCGCCCGGTACGTCGTCTTAGTGACCAAGCACCACGACGGTTTCCTGCTCTGGCCGAGTGAAAGGCCCAACCCCCGCAGACCCGAATACCATTCCACCCGGGATGTCGTCGGGGAACTCACGAACGCTGTCAATGAGCGCGGGATGCGCATGGGGTTCTACTACTCCAGCGCGCTGGACTGGTCCTTCACGGTTGAGCCGATAAGGGACTTTGCCGATCTACTGGTCAACGGTCCGGCAGACAGAGGATATGCCGAGTATGCGGAAGGCCACTGGCGCGAGCTGATAGACCGCTACGAGCCCTCGGTCCTCTGGAGCGATATCGGTTACCCGCCCGGGTCCGACCTGAACGCCCTGTTCGCGTACTTCTACAACAGGTTCCCCGATGGGGTCGTCGATGACAGGTGGGCGGTGACGCCGAATTTCGCCAGGTGGTTCATCAAGTCCTGGATCGGAAGGCATCTTGCGAACCGGATTGGCCGCCGTATGTTCATAAGCGGCAAGACGACGCCGGTCATGACCCACTGCGACTACGTCACGCCGGAGTATGCCTCTTTCAACGAGATCAGGGAGAAAAAGTGGGAGTGCGTACGCGGCGTGGGCAAGTCCTTCGGATACAACCGCGAGGAGGTTCCCGAAGACTACATAACGGTCCCGGAGCTAGTCAGGCTGCTCGTCGATATCGTCAGCAAGAACGGGAACCTGCTTCTAAACGTGGGCCCGATGCTGGGCGGGACTATTCCGGAGATCCAGAGGGAGCGCCTCCTCGGCCTTGGTGCCTGGCTCGATGTTAACGGGGATGCGATCTTCGAAACCCGGCCCTGGCTGAAAGCGGAGGGCGGGACCCGGGAGGGCATCGGCGTCAGGTTCACCGGGAAGGATGGGTCCCTTTATGTAATCCTGCTCGGTACACCGGAGGGTGGAGCAGTTACGGTCAGGTCACTGGAGGCCGCCCCGGGCTCATCGGTCCGCCTGCTGGGTCATGCGGGCGAGTTGAGCTGGGAGCAGGACGGCCACGACCTCAGGATATTGCTACCCGGCCCCCTGCCGGAAAGCCCGGCCCATGCTTTCGTTCTGACACCGCAGCCGTCAGTATAGTCTGTCCACCAGCCAGGCTACGTTCTGCGCAAACCTGCGGACGGTATCGATCCCCTCCTGGTCGTCCCAAACCTCTCCGGCTTCCCGTCCGAACACCATGTTCCAGTAGGTCGAGCCGGCAATGATCATGTCGTTGATCAGGTAGAACATGAGCGTCTCCTGGATGGTCGCCGTATGGCCGCCGCGCCTGGCGACTACCACGGGCCCGCCCACCTTCCTCGAAAGGAAGTCGTTGCTGCTCTTTGAGACCATGCCGATCCTCTGCAGGGCCGACATGAGGGCGCCGCGGGCCGTTCCGAAGTAGACCGGCGTGCCTACGATGAAACCCTGCGCGCTTTTCAATTTCTCGATGATCTCGTTCAGGCCGTCGTCCTGTGAGCACTCGCCCAGGGTCAAGCACTTCCCGCAGGCGATGCAGGAGAGGATCTTTTTCCCGGCGAGCGACACGACCTCTGTCTCCACGCCGTTCTCCTCGATAACACCGGCGCATTCAGCTAGCAGCTGAGCCGTGTTGCCCTTCTTTCGAGGGCTGGCGGACAGCAATAGTACCTTTTTCACCTTGTCACCTCCGTTATCTTAGGATATGTCAATCTTATCTAAGACGACACCGTCAAGGATTATAACTGCTTTCATGCCCCTACCGCTTTCCGAAGTGTCTAAATATCCATATTATAAATGCATGAATGCGTTCAACGCGGTGATAAGGAAGGAGATTTCAAGATGAAAAGGAGAAACTGGTATCTATTACTCGGGGTTGCGTTCGTTGTATTATCGGCGACACTCTACCTCATACACTATGCTGTGTTCAGAGATCCACACCACATATTCATCTACATGCTGGGCGACATAGCCTTCCTCCCGCTCGAAGTACTCTTTGTGACCCTGATCGTCGCCGGCCTGCTCGACGAAAGGGACAAAAGGGTGACTCTCGAGAAGATGAACATGGTCATCGGAGCGTTCTTCAGTGAGGTGGGAACGGGGCTTTTAAGGTCGATTTGCACCGTGGCTAGAGGGTCGGAGGAGAGAAAAGAGCTGTTCTCGATCAGCGGCAAATGGACGGACAGCGATTATAAGCGGATGAGCGAAGCTCTTGGGGCGCAGGAATTCAGTGTCGAAAGTAGGCAGTTGGATCTTGAGAGAGTAAGGAGTTTGCTGGTCGCTAAAAGGGATTTCATGGTCCGGCTGCTGGAGAATCCCCTTCTCCTGGAGCGCGAGACTTTCACGGACCTTCTCTGGGCCGTCTTCCACCTCGCCGAAGAGCTTGACAGCAGGGCCGACCTTTCGGGGCTGTCGGACGCCGATTACGCGCACCTTTCGGGTGACCTGGGGAGGGCGTACAACCTGATCGTGCGGGAATGGCTCCTGTACATGAGGCACCTGGAGAAGAGTTATCCTTATCTTTTTTCCCTGGCGGTCAGGCTGAACCCGTTCAACCCGGACGCGTGCGCCGAGTTCGGTTAGATGAGCGTAAGGAGTGAGTTTGCCCGTTGTTTGTCTTAACTTTTTAACCCATATATAATTTTTTTAATCTGCGCTGGGCCTGTTTGGAAGAAAAGGAGTAGGCATGAGAGGGAGACGCAGGTTGACGGCATTGACTCTCATGATCGTGGCTGCGCTGGTGTTGGCTTCGCTGACCGTTGGCTGCGGCGAGAATAAAGCGACCGAGGCCAAGGTTACCACCCTCGAGCCGGGTATATTGATGATGGGAAGCGATACCTTCTATCCGCCCTTTGAAAGCATAGAGGGGGATAAGGTTGTCGGGTTTGACGTTGACTTAGCAACAGAGTTGACGAAGCGCCTGGGGTTAGAGCTTGACATTATACGGACCCGCTGGGACGAAATTATACCAGGCCTGCAGTCCGATAAGTACGACATCATCATGTCCGCCATGCTAATCACTCCTGAGCACTCAAAGGAGATATCCTTCTCCGACCCATACATCGATGCCGACCAGTCTATCGCCGTGAAGACTGGATCCCCTATCAATAGCGAAGATGACCTCGAGGACAAGGTTGTCGGGGTGTGGTTAGACACCCCGGGCCAGATGACTGCCGAAAAGATGTCCGGCCTGAAGGAGATCCGCAAGTTCGATAACATCCTGCGCGCGTTCGAGAACCTGGAACTGGGAGAAATCGATGCCATCGTCAACGACTATCCAGTCAATGCTTACTTCAGCAAGACGAGGGGCAAGACGGAGGTCATCAAGAAGATAATAACCCAGGAGAAGTACGGCATCGGTGTTAAAAAGGGAAACAATCGGCTGCGCCTTGCTATAAACGATGCTCTCAAGCGGATCAAGGAAGACGGGACTTATAATAACATCTACAAGAAGTGGTTTGGGATTAAGAAGACGACTTAGTATCTCGCTCAGATAATAGTACGTATAAGATGTTCGTCTTTGGGCCTGCATTGGAGCACGCAGGCCTTGCACGTAAAGGGAAACAGTCTGAAACGCCGCATCCGTAAAGGCGAGGGGAAAAGTTAAAATTCCACGTAAGGACCCCAGATAGAGTCGTGGGGAATCCCGAGGGCAACCACTTCCCTGATATTCGGCGTCGGTAGGCTCTCACTCCAGTCGGTGATAGGCGCCGTATTGGCCATGCGTACCCCCGCACGAAGGAGTTCTTCTCAAATATCCTGTCTCACATCTGATCTATTAGCTTTTCCCCCAGGAATACGAAAGTGCGCCCTTCGCGTTTTTCCCAACGGCGATGGCGGCCCGCACGTCTCTGCCGAATGCGATGGCGCCCCTGCTCTTCAGACCAATAGAAATCGCGCCGGCCGCTCTAATAATCCCGATCGAGACCGCCCCTGCGGTGATGAGACCCACGGCCACGGCGCCCGATGCCACCAGACCTATCGCTATCCTGCCGCTCGCAACGATGCCAACCGCCGTATCGCCGGAAGCTATTATCCCGAGCCGGAACCCATCTCCGCTGTTTACCAGTTTCATCCTGACCTCGATTCATAGAGTGCCGTGGATTGATGAGGCATCCGTTTAAAGTAGAATATAACAGGCTTTCATGACCATCAATCAGAAACGGCCGAGGAGGTCGCTTTTGAAGGGTTCGACAAAGAATATCATCAGAATGCATGGTTACCGTTTGGACCGCGCGCTTCATAACTACCTCTACTTCGTCTTCTATGATCTGTACGTTCGTGTTTTTCTCTTTCTCGGGAGGTTGCTGCAGAGATGGCTCTCCCGCTCCAGGCTATCCGGTTCCCTGTTCAAAATGGTCTTTGACCGCTATCACGCAAAGGTGCTGACTCTGGCCGACGCGGAGAAGATCCTGGAGTTGAACGAGGACGTGGTGGTCGGTCCCGACCGGACCGAGCGCATCATCCCCTTCCAGTACGCCAACAAGATAATACTGAAGGAGCCGGAGTTCATCGCGGTGATGGACTGCCCCTGCCGGCTCGTCCGCGAGAACCCGTGCGAGCCGGTTAATGTCTGCATGGCCGTCGGGCGCACCATGGGGGAATTCTGGATGGAACACGGTGCCAAGTTTAACGCACGGAGGGTCACCCAGCAGGGAGCGCTCGAGATACTTCACGAAGCGCACGACAGGGGCAACATAACCACGGCCTGGTTCAAGGTAGCGACCGGGGGAAGGACCGGTGTCATATGCTCCTGCTGCACCTGCTGCTGCGGGGGACTGGAGGGGATGAGGATAGCCAGGAGCCTCAAAGGCGGGGAGCGGCTCATGTTCATAGCCCCTTCCGGCTATACTGCTGTTATCGATTTCGGGAAGTGTGTATCATGCGGTACATGCGAGCGGGTATGCATCTTTAACGCGGTCGGCCTGGACGGCGAAGGACGGCCGGTCCAGGACGGGAACGCGTGCATGGGGTGCGGCCTCTGTATAGAGAAGTGTCAGGGCGGCGCGAGGATTATTGAAAGGGATCCGGCGAAGGGGTTGCCGCTCGATATCGATTTAGTAGTCGAGGAGCTGGGTCAGACGAGGGGGTAGTCAGGTGCAGATGAAGACCGAATACGCGATCGTAGGTTCAGGCGCGGGAGGGGGTACCGTTGCCGCGGAGCTCGCCCGAAGGGGCGGCAGGGTGCTGGTCCTCGAAAGGGGACCGGACTACTGTTTCGTGGGGAACCACCTTTTCGCGGTGGCCGTCCTCGACAAGCACGGGTTTCTGACCTCACAGGAGGGCATGGGAGTGGCAAGGGCGCTTGTCACAGGAGGCTCCACCATGCTGACCTGCGGCACTGCTTCACGTCCGCCGGGCGGTGTTTTCGAGAGATTCGATATCGACCTTTCGCCGTATTTTGAAAAAGCCGAGGAGGACTTGAGGGTCACCGCGCTACCGGATGACACGATAGGGGAGGCTACCATGAGCCTGTTGGAGGCCGGCAACCGCCTCGGCATGAAATGGGTAAAGCTCGAGAAGTTCATCGACCCGGAGAAGTGCGAGCCGCGTTACTGCAACTGCATGCTCGGCTGTCCCAAGGAAGCAAAGTGGACCGCAAGGGAATATCTGGACGAGGCAAAGAAACACGGCGCGGAAGTAATACCCCACGTGAAGATCGACGAGGTCGTCATATCCGGCGGTGAAGCGGCAGGGGTGAAGGGCTGGCAGAAGGGGGCCGGTGATTTCGAGGTAGAGGCCGATACGGTGATACTTTCCGCCGGCGGCCTCGGGACGCCGGTCATCCTCCAGCGCTCCGGTATCTACGACGCCGGCAAGGGCTTTTTCTGCGACCCCCTGGTCTTCACTATTGGTATACATCCCCGGTTGAAGGGCGGCTTCGACCCGCCGATGACTGTAGGCACATTTGATTTCTGGGAGAGCGAGGGCTTCCTCCTATCGCCGGTCGTCGACCCATGGGTATCGATGGGGCTCGAAATGATGAAGGCGAAACCGTCCAAGCTCGTCGACTGGCCGAAGTACCCGGGCATGATGGGGATAATGACGAAGGGCAAGGACGCGGTGGCGGGAAGGATCAACGTCGATGAGACATTCTCGAAGCAGCTGACGTACGAAGACAGGGCGAAACTCGACAAGGGCATCGCCATATCCACGAAGGTCCTGCTGGAGGCCGGCTGCAAGCCCGAGTCCATATGGGTCAACAAGCCGAGGGGCGCACACCCGGGCGGGACCTGCCGCATTGGCGAGGTGGTGAACACGGACCTGGAGACGGAGGTAAAGAACCTCTTTATCTGCGACGCCTCCGTTATCCCCGATTCCCTGGCTGCCCCCGTCGTCATCACACTGGTGGCTCTGGGAAAGAGGCTCGCGGACCATATCCGACCTGAAGCGCAAGAGACCTGATGTCAGGTTGATTATTCTCATTTTACCGCCCGACTGGCTGCTCTATGCTTAACGCATGAAAAGGTTAAAGCCTTATCTGGGCCTTCTGATAATAGTGGCGATGATGGCCGGTGCTATCGCGTACGCTGTCACGCGCAGCCGCAGCCCCGTGGCGAAAGTGACTTCTCCCGGCGGCAAGACGGTCGCGGTCACACCGACGGACAAGATGAGGGTCAGGACCGCGGAGGACGCACCCGACATCGACCTCGCTGCCTACCGGCTCAAGGTATCCGGACTGGTTGAGAAGCCGCTTTCCCTGTCCTTTGATGAGATACAAACCATCAGGGCAGAGGAGAGGCTTGTGGAGCTGCCGTGCGTCGAGGGATGGACCGAGAAGGCCCTCTGGAAGGGTCCTCGTCTAGCCGACGTACTCGAGAGAGCGGGCCTCAAGGGGGGCGCTGAGACCGTCATCTTTTCCTCGCCCGGCGGCTATACGACTTCTCTTACTCTGAAGGACATAAAGGAAACCGACCCGCTCCTCGCATACGAGGTCAACGGGGAGAAGCTGCCGGCCGACCAGGGATTCCCGCTGAGGCTGGTCGTACCGGACAGGCTCGGCTACAAGTGGATCAAGTGGGTTACCGGCATCAAGCTCGACAAGGGCGACTACGAGGGATACTGGGAGAGCCGGGGGTACTCGAACGAGGCAGACGCGACGGGCCGTTGACCGGCCACCGGCACTCTCGAAAAAACTTCCCCGAATCGATACAGTATTAACGTCATATCATTTGACCAAAGGGGGCGACATGGCCGAACAGTTCGACGCGAAGACGCAAAAGCGAGCAGATTTCTGTCTCAACAAGTGCAGTACGTGCAAGAAGGGACGGGAGAAGCAGAGCGGGTTCTCTTTCAAGATCGTGAAGTTGGAGGACAGGCTCAACATCTGCCCCTGGTGCAAGGCCTACCGGAAAGTCTACGGGGTGCCCGCCTGGGAGAATCCCCCGCAGTCCTGAGCGGCGAGTACCTTTATGATCGGTCATGAAGTCTAAAGAGAAGGGTTTAGCCTCGCGGCTTTTACTCTGCTGCCTTCTGATCTTAATTCTTGCTGCTGTCTCCGGGTGCAGCTTGTTCGATAAGTCGAGCGAGGTCACGCAGACAAAGCGCATAAAGAGCAGCAGCCGCGAGGAATCGAGAAAAGAGGTCAAGAAGGAGCCGGAGTTCGAGACCGGGACGGTCACCGGACTGCAGACCGTCACGGTGCTCCGCGTCGAGTCGGGCCCGAAGTCCGTGGAGCTCATGCCCGGCGGAAGCCGGCTTTTCGTAAACGACCTGTACGCCCATAAGAACTTCATCTTCGACGCCGACAACTACAGCGTCCTGAAAGTGATACCCCTTCCCGACGAACCCGTGGAGGCCGACTTCAGCAAGGATGGGCGCTTCGCGTGGGTCTCCCTTTACAACTCGTCGAAGGTCCTGATCGTGGACACGGAGGCCGGGGCTGTAGCGGGGGAGGTGGCCACAGGAAGCATACCGAAGGAAGTCGCCGTGAGCCCTGACGGGAACTGGGTGTACGTGGCCAACTGGAACTCGAACACGGTGACCGTCATCGACGCGAAGCTCCGCGCTAGGGTCAAGGACATCCCTACAGTGGGGACTCCGAGAGGGATGTGTTTCTCGCCAAAGGGCGATTTCGCATACGTCTGCATCATGGGCGGGAGCACGCTCACCGAGGTGAACGTGGGCGCGGGCCATGTCGTTTCGCGCCAGATCCCCTGCGGCAGTAATCCGCGGCACGTCTTGACCAACAGGGAAGGTAACATCCTCTATGTGAGTAACAACGCCCCCGGAACGGTGACGCTGGTGGACAGGGCGGCGGGTGCCGTAATCGCGACAATAAAGGTCGGAAGGCAGGCCCGGACCATCGCGCTCACCCCGGACGAGCGATACCTCTTCGTCTGCAACTATGGAGAGGGGACAGTGGGGTGTGTCGACCTTATGGCTCGGTCGCAGATTTTCAAGGTCCCGGCCTCCCAGCCAATAGGCATGGTGGTCAGCGCCAGGGGCGACCGGTTGTTTGTATCGAACTATACACCGCCCCAAGTCACGGTCATGCAGATAGTGAGGCAGTAGCCTGGATGTTAACCCTCGCTATCGCGCGCATTGCCCTGGGGACCGACGGGTACACGGGGATTCCCTCACCGAGAAGCTTCCAGCGCATCCTGCGGAGCACGCCCTCGAGGTCCAGCTTGTCCGGGTCGAAGGACCGGGAATACAGGACCACGACTAGCGGCTTTTCACTCTCGCGGCGGGTTCGTATCAGTATGTCGCTCACAAGGTCGAGTCCCGCTTCCCCGGCGAGGTCGTAGCCGAAGTTTATCGCCAGGTCGAAGATGAGGATATCCGTCGAGGGATTCATGGCGGCCTCACGGATCGCGCCCTCGAACTCGGGCATTGGTATCAGGGGAGCGCCGATGTCCAGGGGGTTCCCGGCGACCGCTCCCGCGCGGTTCAAGATAGCCTGCATCCTCTTGAGACATCCTTCCTCGAGCGGCGGAATTGTGAGCCCCTCGGCCTCGGCGACATCGCCCGCGTAGGTCCCGATCCCCCCGCCGCCGCTTGCCATGAGGATCCGTCGCCCGGGCCTGACCCCAAGGCGCTCGAGGGCGAGAAGGATGTCGACTACTTCGTCCACCCCGGAGGCGGGGATGACGCCGTGTTGGCGGACGAGCCCGTCCCATATTTCGGAGGACCCGGCCATAGAACCGGTGTGAGAGGCGACAGCGCGCTTGGAGGATTCCGACCTGCCGACCTTCCACAGGACGACCGGCTTGACAGCCGACGCCTCCGAGAGTGCCTTTGAGAAGCTCTCTCCATCCATCACGCCCTCGAGGTATCCCGCGATTACGCCGGTCTGTCTGTCCTGCGCGAAGTAGAGAAGGAAGTCGGCCTCGTTCAGGTCCGCTGCGTTCCCGTAGCTGACGACCGCGCTGAAGCCGAGCCCGAGGCTCTGCGCCTGTCTGGCCACATGAACGCTGTAGCCCCCGCTCTGAGAGATAAAGGCGATCCTCCCCGGTGTCTTCGAGAAGTCGTAACCCGGGATAACTGTGAGCCTGTTGCGCGGGTTGTATATGCCGAAGCAGTTAGGACCGACGATACGGAAGCCTCCCGCCCTTGCGATTTCGAGCGCCTCCTCCTGGAGCGCCTCACCCTCCCCACCGACCTCGCGGAACCCGGAGGCTATCATGATGACGCCCTTGACGCCGATATCGGCGCACTCCCGCATCACCTCGAGGGACGTATGTGCGGGTATCGTAAGGGCCACGAGATCAGGGACCTCCGGAAGCGATTTGAGGTCCGGGTATACACTGCGGCCCATAATCTCTTTTTCATTCGGGTTTATGAGGTAGAGGGAGCCCGCGAAATCCATCTGCAGCTGTGAGGAAGTGTAGTAGGAGCCGAACTTCATCGGGACACCCGATGCGCCCACTATCGCCAGTGAACGTGCGTTGATTATGCTGTCGATTTCGTCGAAGTCGGAACTCAAGGACACCACTCCAGTCGCGGCCCGCTGCATTATAGCACGGGAGCACAAACCCTGGATAAGGTGCGTGTCATTGCATAGAATAATCGGAGGCGACCAAGTTTTCTCAAGGGAGTGATTGCATGTCCAGGCCGATGTGGGTTGTAAAAATCTTAAAGAAGGGCTTTCCCACCCGTTTCATCCCGGCAAGGCTCACGAAGGTTCCCCTCATCGGGAAGTTGATGGAACGATGGCTCTTCGAGGGTGATGACATGATGATCCTGCCGCGGGAGAACGTCGTACCCGTCGGGGAAACGTTAGATTCGGCCGAGAGCGTTATGCTGCCTTCGCAGGTGGTCAAACACTTTATTGAAAAGGCCAACTACCACTGGATAATGAACAAATGTCTCTGCCGGGATTCCATGCAGTGCAAGGACTACCCGATCGACCTCGGATGCATATTCCTCGGGGAACCGGTGCTGCAGATCAACCCGAGGCTCGGGCGGCTCGTGACGAAGGAAGAAGCGCTAGAGCACGCCCGGCGCTGCAGAGAGGCAGGACTCTATCACCTGATTGGCAGGAACAAGATCGATTCGGTCTGGTTGGGAGTTGGACCTCTCGGCAGGCTCCTCACAATATGCAACAGTTGTACCTGCTGCTGCCTGTGGCGGGTCATCCCGTTGCTCTCGGACTCGATAAGCTCAAAGGTGACCAGGATGCCCGGAGTGGAGGTCAAGGTGACCGATCGCTGTACCGGGTGCGGCGCCTGCACGGAGGGCAT
>JAENXM010000301.1 GCA_016649525.1 Actinomycetota bacterium | reverse complement strand
TATTAAACCTGCAGGGGCGTACAACATAGGCTACTCGTTGTTTCTCAAGCCTGTAATCAATGGATGGATTTCCTATTTCAAACACCCCATCAAGGAGTTCTCCCTGCCATTTCAAGCCTCACAAATCGGGCTAACCGCGGCTTTTAGGCAAATAATCGCTCTCATATACTGGCCACTACTTTTGTTCACAGGCTACTTCTTGATCAAGTTCCGGAAAAAGACCAAAGAATCCAAGCTCTTCAAGCTTGTTTTTCTCATTTTTGCAGTCTACCTCGTTGAGATGATTGTGACTTCAGTCTTCGACTGGGAGAATAACAGCAGACGTGCTATTCCCGTAATATTCGTTTTCGCCTTTTTGTTCACGTACGTGATCGCCAAGACAATCGATTACAAGAAGGTGAAGTATGTGATTGTCATACTCCTTGTCATTTCCTTCGCGCTCACCTTTGCTGATGTATTTGTCAAGGATCCATCAATCCAGGCGAACCAGTACGGGGAGGTTATGAGAAGGGGGCCCAAGGAGGTCATGAAGTGGTATCAGTTGAGACTGAACCGAAAGAGCATTCCAAACTTACCGCGTGACAGGAAACTGCAATTTTATAAAGTCCAAAAGGCACGTTTAAGTTCAATAAACATGGTAAATTTTGTCTTTTCTCAGATATTTCTGTTCCTTGTGCTTCTCGCGTTGTTCTATTTCCTTTACAAAGCGGAACTCTTACCGGAGTATTCCATGTGGATATTCGGGACCTTTTTTGTTGCGAGTATGATCTTCAGGTTCATCTGACGGATCTTCTTATGGCTGGCCTTACGAGGTTCTTACGCGGGGCTTCTTGTCAGATCACACGTAGTACGCGCTTACTACCTTGTACATCGTTATCGCGATTGAAAGCAAAGAGAAGCAGACTATACCGATGTAGAAATATCTTCCCTTTTCGTAGTGGATCTTCTGATTGCTAAAAGCAAGGAATAAAAGAGGCGCTATCGGGATCAGGTACCGTGGCTGAAAACCTTCTATGATGGACGTTTGGCCGACCGGGGTAGAAGTGAGGTATCCGATAGTAAGAAAGATAAAGAAGAATAACAACCAGATAACAAAAGAATAAGCCCTCTTCTTTGCCGGGATTTCGATATCATCGTTATCCACTGCTGCAGTCGCTATTATCAGGAAAAGGTATGTAGCAATTAACCACCAGGGTAGATGGACCTCGACCCACCCGAGGGTATCTATGAATCCGGCGATCCAGTTATCCGCAAACGCGACTATTGTTCTCTCGGTTACTCCCAGGAACCTTATAGGATGAGACAGTACGAAGCGCAGTTGCCCGCTGACCGACATCGTGGAGAGGCGCGTCGTTGCGCCCCTTGATCCGACCAGGTACCACGCACCGGTGATCACGATAGCGAGTACCACGAGTAACGCAAATACGGCGAAGTAATCCTTTTTGCTCTTAAACTTCCTTATCGGAATCAGCGGGAACAGGAAGACAAGCAGGAAGCTGGGCGGTTTCATCAGAGCCAGCAGAATTACGAACAGAATAAGGATGTAGATATCCTTTCGTTCGATTGATTGTTTGCGCTTGTCAAAGGCCAGTTTCAAGAAGAAAGCGATCACCAAGAAACACAACGCTATGGTTAATCCGTCGGCTGAAAGAGAGGCGGCGAGGTTCACGGATCGGGGTATAAGAGCAAGCATGAAAAAGACCCACTTGTGAACGGGTGTGATTCTGATAGCAAAATAAATAAGGATGAGCCAACAAATGAGGCTGAATAGCCTGCCAAGGTACAGCAACATCAAGGGCGAGAGATTGAGTATCTTGCCGATTTCCATACCTACCGCCTGGGGTATATATGGTACAGGCGAGTATGTGACGATTGCCCAGTGCGGGTAGTTCGCGAAAAACTTGTTCTTTTTATCAAGGGGTATCTTGAGTGCGGACGTGATGTCCTTAACCTTCAATTTATAGTCCGAGAACGGGACAAGCTTGAGCTTCTCTATCGTAACCTGGAAGCTTATGGGGGCATTACTGCCGGCCCCTTTGCCCTCCCGCTCTGACACGATATGTCCCTCGGAGACGCTGTATGATTTGAAAAAGTGGATCTGTTCGTCGGAGACGCGCAGGGGTGGATTCAAAACCAGCATCAGCAGGCCGAAGAGCAATCCGATGACCAGAAACGCCCGTTGGGGCTGGGTAAAGGTGCTTCCCAGTAT
>JAENXM010000148.1 GCA_016649525.1 Actinomycetota bacterium | reverse complement strand
GGGGCCTGACGTATTCTCCTCCTTCCGGTCTGATGGATATCCTCGACAAATTGAGCGCCCTGTATAAGCACCGCAGGAACGAGATCGAGACCGAGGCCGCTTCCCGGTCGGCGCGGGAGCGGGAGCTCTTGCGTACGGCGGGGTCCGAGGCCGGGATCGACCATGGGGCTGTCGACGAGGTGGCGGCCTCGATCCTTGCTTCGTGGGACAAGGGGTACGGCGGCCTGGGCGATGAGCCGAAGTTCCCGCCTTTCGATGCGCTCGAGCTCGCGCTCGCGCGCTACGCGGAGACGGGCGATCCGGTACTCCGTTCTTTCGTTGTCTCCACTCTTGACGGCATGAGCGTAGGCGAACTCTTCGACAGGGTCGAGGGAGGCTTCTTCCGGTACGCGACCAGAAGGGACTGGAGCGCACCCCATTACGAGAAGATGCTCTCGGACAACGCAGACTTGATATCGATCTACCTCGCTGCCTCGACAGTGCTCGGACGCCCCGACTACACCGGGGTTGCGCGCAGGACGATCGAGTACGTGCTCGAGAATCTAGCGGACGACGAACGAAGGGGATTCTTCGGGAGCCAGGACGCCGACGAGACCTATTACCACCGGGGTAGCGAGGAGAGGTCACGCGCGGTGACACCCGCCGTTGACAGGACCATCTACACTGATTCATCCTCCCGCATGATATCTGCCCTGGTGCAGGCGTCGGCTGTGCTGTCGGACCCGGACCTGCTCCAGGTCGCCGAGCGCGCGGCGGACTTCATGTGGAAAAGGGGTTTCAAGCACGGGGAGGGCGTGTGCCATTACTTCGAGCTCCCAGAAGGCTCACCTCATCTTTGGGGCCAGCCCGCCGACCAGGTGTTTTTCCTCGGAGCCCTTACAGACCTCTACCAGGCGACGAGCGAGCCGCACTACCTGGAGCGCGCGGCGGAACTCGGCGAAGCGCTTGTCCGTCTTAATAAGAGCGATGCCGGATGGCTTGCCGTGGCGGGTTTGAACATGGCTGGAGAAGATGGCAGAGGAAGTAACGATGTTCTGTCGGAGGTCCCGCTGGACTTTCCCGATATAGGCCTCAACGGCCACGGGGCAAGAGCCCTGCTTGTGCTCGACGCACTCGCGCCGGGAAAGGGGTTCCGCGAAGCCGCGGAGGGCATACTCTCTTCGCTCTCGGAAAGGTACAGGTCGTACTCGTACTTCGCTTCGAGCTACGCTCTCGCCGTTGAGATAGACAAAAAGGGTTTGATCGAAGTCAGGGTCAATGGAGACCATTGTTCAGATAGTGGCTGGGAAATCGTCCGGGCAGCGATTGCGGCGTTCAACCCGCGCAAGGTGGTGAGGCCTGAAAGCGTCGAGGACTTCTTTGTGGCCGGGGAAGGCGCGCCGACCCCGCCGGCGGTAGTTTGCTGCCCAGGTCAGTGCAGGCCGGCCTATGACGCGGATGAGCTGAAGGATGTGCTTGCTTCCATAGCGGTTGACGACGTTCGTTGTTGAGGTTCTCGTTTGGGGGATGGAGACAAATTGAATAAAAGCGCGGTCAAGGGCTCCTGGCAAAGTCTCCTCCCTCAAACAAGGACCTCATGACCTGACACCCCCCATCGACCACCCAACCGTGATACGCTTATTCAAATATTGCATTCACGTGGGGGTTCGACATGGGTTCTCTGCGCGTAGGCATCGTAGGGCTTCCAAACGCCGGTAAGACCACACTCCTGAACGCGCTCTCCAGAGCAGGCGCCCTCGTCGCCGCCTATCCATTCACGACAGTCGACCCGAACGTGGGAGTGGTGGACGTTCCCGATCAACGCCTGGACGCCATAGCGGACCTCGCCGGCTGTGACAGGAGGGTGCCGGCCACAGTCAGGTTCGTTGACATCGCGGGACTTGTCGAGGGAGCGAGCAAGGGAGAGGGCCTGGGGAACAAGTTCCTTGCCCACATCCGTGAGGTTGACGCGGTCGTCCATGTCGTCAGGGCGTTCGAGGCTCCGGATATCTCGCACGTCACAGGCACTCTGGATCCGGTCAGGGACGTGGAACTCGTGGATACGGAGCTGCTGCTTTCCGACATCGAGATGGTTGGAAGGATGCTCCAGAAGGCGCGGCGTGACGCGAAAGGCGGCGACCGCGAGAGCAAAGCGAGGGCCGACGCCCTGGTGTCCCTTGAAGAGCTCGTCGGGCAGGAGCCTGTGAACAGGCGCGACCTTGAGGAGAGGCGCCTTCTGGGGTTGGCGATGGAGGCTGGCCTTCTGAGCGTAAAGCCCACGATTATCGTCCTCAACGTCGGCGAGGACAGGGAAAGCAGCGATAGGTACGAGGGCGAAATCCGTTCCTGGGCTGAGAAGCGTGATATCCCGGTTCTTGTAGCCAACGCGGAGATAGAGGCCGAGCTCTCCGAGCTCGACCACGAGGAGGCCCTCGAGTTCGAGCGTGAGATGGGGATAGACGAGGAGAGCCTCAGCCGTGTCATCAGGGCGAGCTACGAAATGCTCGGCCTCATAACATTCTTCTCAATCGATTCCGGCGAGTGCAGGGCATGGCCTGTCCCAAAGGGATCGTACGCTACGTATGCCGCGGGGCGCATACACACCGACTTCGAAAAGGGTTTCGTCAAGGCCGAGGCAGTGCATTACCAGGACTTCCTTTCCTGCGGTTGTTTCGCGGCGGCCCGCGAGGAAGGCATGCTCCGGGTGGAAGGGCGCGAGTACGTCGTCCAGGATGGCGACGTGATCCACTTCAAGTTCGCCACTTAATCCGCTTTTCATTGTCGCCGTCCCGTGATACAATGATTTAGCTTGTATTGCTTCTAACCACGGGGGCCCGGTGAATTATAAAGACGAACGTTGCACATCAAGCGGCGACCTGCGCGCCGTGATCGCTTCTGAAGGCGCCATCCGGTTGACCGACGCACAGCTCCTTTCCCTGGTGCTCGGGACGGGCTCGAGCGGGCGTGGCGTCGCGGTGATAGCAGGCGATACCATAAATGCCGCCGGAGGGATATCAGGGCTCGCGGACTGCTCGTACCGGGAGCTCTGCCGCATCAGGGGTATCGGCCCCGCGAAGGCGGCGGCGATAATCTCGGCCCTCGAGCTCGGGCGCAGGGCGATGGCCGGCGCCGTGCCGGGCGCGCGCCTTTCGTCGAGCGCCGACGTCTACAGCAGCTTCTGGCCGTCCATGGTCAGCGAGCGGGTCGAGGTGTTCACCTGCGCGATGGTGGACGCGAAGCTGCGGCTGATCCGTACAGAGGTCATATCAAAGGGCACCCTGACTGCGAGCATCGTTCACCCCAGGGAGGCTTTCAGGCCGGCGGTGCGTAACGCCGCATCGGGTGTAATATTCGTGCACAACCACCCGAGCGGCGACCCCCTGCCGAGCGACGAGGATCGCCGCATCACCGGCAGGCTAGGGGAGGTAGGCCGCATACTCGGGATACCGCTTCTCGACCACGTCGTTGTCGGGGCCGAGGGGTCATACTACAGCTTCGCTGACGCCGGAAATCTTGTCCCCCGGTCGAATGGTTACCGCGGTATGGTTTTGCGGTAGTCTCTGGAAAGCCTGAAATGTGAAAGCCGTTAACAAGGTCTCTTCACGCAAGCGGATCGTCAACGCTACCCGCGGAGAGGTCCTCGCCAGGGATGCACAACTTGCGGAGAGTGCGGGAGAGAGACGGCGTGGCCTTATCGGCCGAGACGGCCTGAAGCCGGGTGAAGGGCTCATACTGCCACGGTGCCGGCAGGTCCACTCCTTCGGCATGCGCTTCCCGATCGACGTGGTCTTCATCGACAGAAGTGGTGTGGTGGTGATGACCTGCCCCGATCTTGAGCCGCGCAGCATCTCGTCTGTCGCCTGGCGTGCCCGTGTCGCCATCGAGTTACCGGCAGGTACGATAGAAAGAGCGCGCACTCTGATCGGTGACCGGATAACTGTCAAAGATCGAATATCCTGACTTTACCACCGCTCAGGTCCACCAGCTCATCCGCCAGGATGCTCCGGTGGCACCGGAGTGGGTCCGCCTCGTAACACATCAAGCACAGGGTCCGTTCAGGGGCAACGCTTAACAGTTCTTGGAGTGTACTTTTCCGCGCGGGGAAACCGGCTTTGAACTTCTGCTCCAGATAGGAGAAATCCCCGTCCTCGTGGTATTTCTTGCGGAGCTCCCCGGAACTCCCGAGCTCCGGAAGGTGCATGTACTCGATTCCGCGTGTTTCGAGTCTTATCTTGAGTGCCTTTTTGGAGAAACCCTTTTTTCGACTCGAAGGGTACTCGCGTACGTCGGCGAGGAGGTCGACCCCGTTCTCTTCAAGGTCGGAGATCAACGATTCGACCGTGCTTCCCTCGTATCCGATGGTGTAGATAGAGACCATGTGTGTCGAGAGATGTAAGATGCCCTTACCAGACGAGGTTCTCCGGGTCCTCGGGGCTCTCGATCGTTTCGATAGATGATATCTCGCCGCTGTGGAGCCTTATCACGGTGTTCGCCATCTGCGCGATCGCGGAGTTATGCGTCACGACGAGGAAATTGCACTTCTCCTGGCGTGCGATGTCGCGCATGAGTCTCAAGACCATCTTCCCGGTGTCGAAGTCGAGCTCTCCGGTCGGCTCGTCGCACAGCACGACCGGGGGCCGCTTCGCCAGCGCGCGCGCGACGGCGACCCTCTGCTGCTCCCCTCCGGACAGCTGGCTCGGGAAGTGGTTGGCCCGGTCACCCAGCCCGACCTGCTCGAGAACATCTTGAGCCGAGCCCCTCTTCTCCTTTGGCACCAGGTCGAGGGCGAACT
>JAENXM010000034.1 GCA_016649525.1 Actinomycetota bacterium | reverse complement strand
GTGAACGGCTTTTATGGTCAGCGCGTTGTTGAGCGCGGAAATGCAGCACACGCGGCTGCAGTAGGGCCTGCCGGGCTCCCTTGACTCGACGCACTGTATCATCACCAAGGACTCAGCGTCGAAGGACTCCTGGAGCTTCTCTTCGAGGCCCTCCTGCGTTACGACCCTTTCGCTCTTGCCGAAGAGGTAGGAAGACGGGACGTGCTCTACGCCGCCGGTGGCGAGTATGGCGGCGCCGACATCGACCTGCCTAGGCTTACCGCCCTGTTCGATGGTCGCGCTGAAGTTCCCGATGTAACCGGAGAAATCGACGAGGCGCGCGTCGCTTATCACTTCGACGGAATCCATTCTTTCGAGCTCTTCGGACATCGAGGCCAGGTCGGACAGAACCTTGTCGAACTCCGCGTTGCGGGTGTTCGCCGGTATGTCCTTGTAGGGTCCTCCCGGCCGCGATTCCTTCTCTACGAGGTATGTCCTGTAGCCCGAGCGGCCGAGCTCCAGCGCGGCCGCCATCCCGGCGGGGCCACCTCCGACCACGAGCGCCGCGGGAGTGACCTTGACCGGCAGAGAGGGGAGCGGCTCCAGCAGGCATGCTCTGGCTACAGACATCCGGACCAGGTCCTTAGCTTTCGCGGTCGCCTTCTCGGGCTCGGAAGAGTGGACCCAGGAGCACTGGTCGCGGATGTTCGCGAGGTCGAATAGGTATCGGTTAAGCCCGGCCTCCCTTATCGTCTCTCGGAAGAGCGGCTCGTGCGTCCTGGGGGTGCAGGCGGCCACGACCACCCTGTTAAGCTCGTGTTCTTTGATGGCCTCTTTTATCTTCTCGCACGACTCGCCGGAGCATGTATATATGCTGCCCTCCGAGTGAGCGACCCCGGGAAGGCCGGCAGCGTATTCGACAACGGCAGGGACATCCACGACCCCGCCTATGTTCTTGCCGCACGAGCAGACGAAGACGCCTACACGCACTTCCCTGCCCTCGAGCTCCATCTCGGGCGGGTATTCCTTCTTGATGATTTCGGTTGCCCTCGCGCCCACAAGCAGCGCCCCGCATCGCGCTGCAGCCCCGGAGGCCTGTGCCACGGTCTCGGGGATGTCCTTCGGGCCTGTCGCGGCGCCCACCGCGAATATGCCGGGCTTCGAGGTGTCCAGGGGTCTCGCGGTCTCGGTTGCCACGAAACCGTACCTGTCCAGGTCGACTCCGGCGGCCGCGGCTCCAGGCGTTTCCGGAGGGGTGAGCCCTACCGAAAGAACGACAAGGTCGTACTCCTCACGCTTCCATGAACCGTCCTCCTCGTAGCGGACGGCGAGCGTGTCGGGCCCGGATACCTCGACGGTCGGCACCTTGAAGCGGGTGAAGCGGATCCCGTACTCATCCTGTGCCCTGGACCTGAACTGCTCGAACCCCTTGCCGAACGTCCGCATGTCGATGTGGAAGATGTGACAGTCGATGTCGGGGTCGTGCTCCTTTATGACCGTCGCCTCTTTTACGGCGTAAGTGCAGCATACGCTTCCGCAGTACGGGTTGTGCTTCTCGTCTCGCGAGCCCGCGCACTGTATGAACGCGATCCTGGCCGCGTGCTTCCCGTCCGAGGGTCGTATGATGCGGCCGGCCGAGGGGCCGCTCGCGCACATGATGCGCTCCATCTCGAGCGACGAGATCACGTTGGGATGATCGGGGTGGAAGGATGTAAGCTTCGAAATGTCGTAGGGCCTGGACCCGGAGGCCAGGACCACCGCGCCAACGTTCAGGCTGTCTTTCGCGTCCTTCTGCTCGAAGTCGATCGCGCCGCTCTCGCACGCTTTTACGCACGGCGACTTGCACTTGCCTTTTGTGAAAAGGAGGCAAGATTCCGGGTCGACCAGGGCCAGACGCGGGACCGCCTGCGCGAACGGGACGTATATCGCTCCCCGCATCGAAAGGCCCGTGTTGAATTCGTCCGGTATCCTTCCAGCCAGTACACAGGCCTCGGCGCACGCCCCGCAACCGGTGCAGAGCTCGAGGTTGACACGGCGCGCCTTCCTAGTGAACGTGGCCTTGAAATCCCCGGGTCCTCCCTCGACTTTTTCGAGGTCGCAGTAGGACAGTATCTCGATGTTCGGGTGCTGGTCGGCCTCGACGAGCTTCGGGGAGAGTATGCACATGGAGCAGTCGTTGGTGGGGAAGGTCTTGTCGAGCATCGCCATGATGCCGCCGATTGCGGGGCCGCTCTCCATCAGGTACGCGCGGAATCCGGACTCGGCGAGGTCGAGCGCCGCCTGTATCCCTCCTATTCCTCCTCCGACCACAAGGACGGAGCCTTTTTGAGCCATTAAACTCACCACTTTAGCCCGGCCTCTTAGCCCGGCCTCTTAGGCCGGGATTCTCCGGGCTGAGAGCCCGACCTAAAACTTATCCACCTTCGTCGAGTTCCGCCCGCCGCAATAACTTCTCGTAGTTCTCGTCCACGCGGCGCTGTATCTCTTTTATGTCATCTTCCTTCAAATGGCGGAAGCGCCCCTGCGGTTTAAGGTAATCGATTATCGGCTTCCTCGTTTCCATCTTCATACTGAGCTTGAGCTTACCGTCCACCACCTCGTAGAGGGGGAACGCCCCGGTCTCAACCGCGAGCCGTCCCATCTCGATTGCGAGGTCGCTCGCGTGGCGCCATCCCGTAGGGCAGGGTGCAAGGATGTGCAGGTAGGTAGGGCCTACCGTTTGAAAGGCGCGGCGTGCCTTGTCCATCAGGTCGAGCGGAAAGCTCGGGCAGGCCGTCGCGAGGTAAGGGATCTCGTGGGCCGCCACTATCATGGGCAGGTTCTTCTTCTGGGTCTTCTGGCCGATCGATTCCCTGCCGGAAGGGCTCGTGGTCGTCGACGCGCCGTATGGAGTGGAGGAAGACCTCTGTATGCCCGTGTTCATGTAGGCCTCGTTGTCGTAGCAGACGTAGGTGAAGTCGTGGTAGCGCTCCAGGGCGCCTGAGAGGGCCTGGAGCCCGATGTCCGCTGTGCCGCCGTCACCCGCCACGGCGACGACGTTTATGCGCCTGTCGTGGTAGCGCCCTTTTCTCCTCAAGACCTTGATGCCGGACTCCACGCCCGCGGCGACGGCCGCCGCGTTCTCGAAGGCGACGTGTATCCACGGGATGCGCCAGGCCGTCTCCGGGTAAGGGCTGCTGATGATTTCCATGCAGCCCGTGGCGTTGCAGACGATGGTGTCTGGGCCGGCGGCCTTAAGCACCTGACGCATGACGAGCGCGGCACCGCATCCCTGACAGCCCCGGTTCCCCTCCGCGAAGAACTCCTGCGGTGGAAGCAGCCGCGGCAGGAAAAGGTCGCCCGGGGTCTCGGCCATCTTACTCCCTCACTCCGATCATCTTGTATTCCTCCCGGGGGCCGTTGGCCAGGACATCCCCGGTGTCCTCGACTATGGTCTGGAAATTCTCGACGGTGATATCGCGCCCGCCGAGGCCCGCGATGTAACTGGTGACGACGGGCTTTTCGGCGAGCGGGTACAGCGCGGAGCGCAGCTCGGAGCACATGGGGCCTCCCTGGCCGCCGAAGGAGAGGGCTCGGTCTACGACAGCCACTGCCTTCGCGCCTTTCACGGCGTTTCTGATCTCATCGAACGGGTACGGCCTCCAGAGGCGGGTGCGTATCAGACCGACCTTCTTTCCTGTTTCGCGCATCATGTCGACCGCTATGCGGGCGGTGCCGGACATCGCTCCGGCCATGTTTATGAGTATCTCGGCGTCCTCGGTCCTGTAATGTTCGACGGGCCTGTACTTTCTTCCAAAGCTCTCGGCGAACCGGTCCCATACCTCGAGGATCACCTCGTAAGATCCGAGGAGCGCCTCGTTCTGCTGCTTCTTTATCTCTGTGTAGAGCTCGGGGAAGCCCACGGGGCCCATCGTCACCGGCTTCTCGGGGTCCAGTATCACCTGCGGCTCGTACGGCGGCAGGAAAGAATCGACCTCCTCCTGGCCCGGGATCACTATCGGCTCGACCACGTGGCTCAGAGTGAACCCGTCGATGTTTACCTCCGCGGGGAGGAGCACCCGCCTGTCCTCGGCTATCTTGAAGGCCTGTATCGTGAGGTCGAGCGCCTCCTGGCCGGTCTCGGCGAAGAGCTGTATCCAGCCGGAGTCGCGCTCCGACATGACGTCGCTCTGGTCCCCCCAGATGCTAATGGGGGCAGACAGCGCCCGGTTCGCGACGGCCATCACGACGGGAAGGCGGAGCCCGCTGGCGATGAAGAGGACCTCGTGCATGAGCGCGAGACCCTGGCTCGCGGTGGCGGTGAACGTGCGTGCACCGACCGCGGCAGCGCCGCAGCAAGCACTCATCGCTGAGTGCTCGGACTCCACCATTACGTACTCGGCGTCAAGATCTCCGTCCGCCACCATCTGGGAGAGCTCCTCGACTATGTGCGTCTGCGGCGTAATCGGGTACGCTGCTATTACGTCAGCGCGCGCGAGCTTCACGGCCTCGCTCACCGCCAGCGACACCTCTAGGCCGACGCGCTCGCCCATCACTCGCCCTCCTCGACCATGGTTATCGCTTCCTTGCGGCACTCGTGCGCGCAGATGCCGCACCCCTTGCAGTGGTAGAGATCGACCTCGTAGAAGCCTTCCTCCGTCATGTAAAGCGCCGCGTCGGGGCAGAATATCCAGCATATTCCGCACTTGTCGCACTTTGAACTGTCCCGCACCGGGCGCATCGACTTCCAGTCACCGGTGTTCTGGTCGGTCGCGCTTCCGGGGCTGTGGATGGTCGCGGCCATCGGATACTCTTTCCAGCTCGGCTTGTCCTCGGCCAAATACTTCTCCTTAAATCTCTGTTTCTTCGTATGCCCTGCGCATGGCCTTGATATTCTTCTCGGCGACGCCGGGGAACCTTTTATCTATCTGCTTCGCGAGCGAGTCGAGCTCGACGAGCCCGGTGGCCCTGACGAGGGCGCCCATCATGGTGGTGTTTGTTATTGGCCTGCCGATCTCCTCATGGGCGATCCTGTCCGCGTTGACGGTCGTGAGCCTCGCGGTGATGTTGAACTCTCCGGCGAGTTCCTTTTTACCTTTCGAGGTGTTGACGATAACCAGGCCGTCGTCCTTCAGGCCGGCGGTAACGTCTACCGCGCTCATGACACTCGGGTCGAGAACAACGACCACGTCTGGCTCGGTGATGCCGGTCCTGAGGTGTATGAACTCGTCGTTCACCCTTGTGAAGGCCATGACCGGCGCGCCGCGCCTCTCCGGGCCGAAGCTCGGGAAGGCCTGCGCGGACTTCCCCTCCTCGATCGCGGCGGTCGCGAACATCTCGGCCGACGCGACCGCTCCCTGTCCGCCCCGGCCGTGCCATCTTATCTCTGTCATACCGGACATCGACTATCCACCCGCTACTTTCCGATCTTTACAAGCGCCGGTTTCACGTCGATCCTGTGCCTGTCGAGCCCGAGCGATTCAGGGTCCTCCCCCTGGGCGATCGCCAGGAGCTGGCAGTAGTGGAAGGCGGGAAGCCGGTGGTCGACCTTGAGCCGTCTCTTCATCTCCACCTGGCCTAGGTCGAACTGCTCGAAGCACGCCGGGCACACGACCGCGATGCAGTCGGCGCCGGCCTTCTTCATCGCGGCGATTTTTTCACTGCCGATCCTCAGCGACGCCTCTGTGTCCCTCGTCGCGTTGCCGCAGCAGTCGGTGTAACCCTCGTAGCGCACGACCTCCGCGCCGAGAGATTCCACCAGGCCCTCGAGCACCGAAGGCTCGAACGGGTCGTCGAATCCCATCACCTCCGACGGCCGCAAGAGGTGACACCCGTGGTGGACGGCGACCTTCAGACCCTTGAGAGGGCGCCTGACCGAGCCCGAGATCCCGTCGACGCCGATATCCTGGAGGACCGACGCGACGTGCCTGACGCTGCTCTTACCGGAGTATGAGAGCTTAAGGGACTTCAACTTGTCCATGGCGCCCTTCACGGCCTCGCCGTTGCACGCCGCGAGGTGGGCGGCTTCGGTCAACGTAGCGTAGCAGCCGTTGCAGAGGACCAGCATGTCGCGGCCTTTCTTCTCGCCTACAGCCAGGTTGCGAAGCGCTACAGTCAGCCACGACTCGAGACCAGCCCCCTTGAAGTTCCAGGGCTCAGGGCAACACGTGAACCCTTCGGCGTCCTTGAGCGTTATGCCCAGCGCGCCGAGGGACTTCCTCGAGGCCAGCTCTATCTGTGGATGCCTGAGCGGTATCATGCACCCGAGAAACAGCGTGTATTCTTGATTCTGTGCCACCTGCTACTCCAGGATCTTCTTCAGTTCACCGGCGGGCGCTACCGGCGCTTTGTCGAGCCCGAGCTCCTGCCTTCTCTTCTCAATCGCTTCAGATGGAGAGATCAGGCTTCCATTCGCGAGCACGTTGTCACGCGAGGACGTCACTTCCTCCGGGCCGTTGCCCGCGGCGCATGAGATGTTCTTCAACGCGTTTATAACTTCGACGGGGTGGGTTCCCTGGGGGCAGCGCTCGTAGCACTTGTAACAGGTGGTGCACTGCCAGATGACGGAATCCTTTGCGGTCAGGTAGTCCGCGACCCCGATCAAGGACGCGAGCACGATCTCGCGCGGGTTGAAGTCATTGAAATTATGCGCGGCGGGACACTCGGCGACGCAGGCGCTGCACTGGTAACAGTAGCTGAGCTTTCCGGCGCCCTCGACGGGACTCAGAGTCTTCTTGAACCCGGGGTCTGCTTTTAGCAAATAGCCCACCCGCGATAGTTGGAGTCAAAAAGTAAAGGGCGAAATAGTTTACGCAATTATATTTTCAAGCCGGCTCTTTCGCAAACTCTATCAAAGTCGATTATAAGTCAACATGAATCATGACGGCATTGACGAAGCTCATTTAATCGGCGTGTTTGGAAAACGACCGCAGGACGTCTTATGTCTCGCAGGCCTCCAGGTCGCTGATTATCTTCTCGAGCGTCTTCTTTCGCTGCTGGACTTCCGCGATCCTGTCCTCCAGGTTGGTCATGGCGGGATCGAAGACGCACGATCCGAAGCTGCAGTCAACCCCGACGAGCTGCCCCAGCTTCTCGGCGAGCTTGAGTGTCTGCTCCTCGAGGTCCGCTATCTCTTTTTTCAGAAGTTCTTCCCTCTCGTCAGGCATAAGACGACCTCCTTGTTTGTACGATGTCTGGGATAGAATAACAAAGAGACGATGTCCGTGTAAACGCATCGGTGCCTGGCACCAGTGTGTCACTCGGCGAGCAACCCGTATTTCTCGATATTGGCGTCGGCCGCCGCCTGAATCGCCTTTATATGCTCCTCGCCGCCAGGGTACTTGTAGAGGTGCGCGAAGCGCTTCTGCGGCTTCAGGTACTCCTCGACGCCGACGAGGTCTTCTTTCTTTATTTTGCGGACCTTTGTTATCTTGCCGTACTCCATCTCGAAGATCGGATAAAGGCCGCTGTTTATCGCGTATCGGGCCATGCGGACGCTTATGGCGCTCTCTATCCCCCAGCCGGGGACGCAGGGACAGTGTATCTGGAGGTACTTCGGTCCCGTGAATGTGAGAGCCTTTTTGACCTTCCGCGTGATGTCAACGGGGTAACCTACCGAGGAGGTGGCGATGTAGGCTGCGCCGTGGGCCGCCACGATAGCCGGGAGGTCCTTCTTTCGGGTAAGGTTACCCCACGATGTCGGGCCAGCGGGGCTAGTCGTGGTGAGCGCGTCCTTCGGGGTGAGGCCCGAGCGCTGGAAGCCGGTGTTGGAGTAGGCCTCGTTGTCGTAGCAGACATACAAGATATTGTGCCCGCGCTCGAGCATCCCGGAGAACGCCCCCATCCCGATGTCGGCGGTCCCGCCGTCGCCGGCCTGCGCGATGACCTTGGCCTCGTCCTCACGCCCCAGCGCCTTGAGGGCCACCTCTATCCCGGAGGCGACGCTCGCGGGGTTCTCAAAGAGCGAGTGTATCCACGGCACCTGCCAGGAGGAGCGCGGGAATCTGGTCGTGAAGACCTCGAGGCAGCCGGTCGCGTTCGCTATTATGACGTCGGGCCCCGCGGCCTCCACGACGGTCCTGGCAGCCAACGACTGCCCGCAACCCGCTCACGCGGTGTGGCCGTAGGCGAGCAGCCTCGATTCTACCTGTTCGACCGCCATCTCATTCCTCCTCGCTGTGTGCCGACCAGAGCACCTCGTGGTCTATGCCCGCCACCTCGACCCTGCAGGTGTCGTCCGAGAGGAGCCCCAGAGCAATATCCTTTATGTTGTCGACTGTTACGTCACGTCCGCCCAGGCCGACAACGAAGCTCGAGATGTTCGGCGTCCGGGCGGCGCCGCAGAATGCGGAGCGGATCTCCGAACAGAGTATCCCCTCGAGCCCGAGCGAGATGTCCTTTTCTATTACACCGACGATCCTGGCGTCGGCGAGGGCATCGTGGAGCTGGGTACGGGGGAAGGGCCTGACCGTCCTCACCTTCACAATCCCTACCGGGTGGCCCCCGTCGCGCAGCTCATCGACCGCGTCTTTCATGGTTCCGAGGAGAGACCCCATGGACACCAGTAGCAGCTCGGCGTCTTCGGCCCGGTAGGAACCCAGGAGGTCGCCGTAGGAGCGACCGAAGGCTTCCTCGAACCTGTTGGCTTCCTCGCGGATCGTGAAAGACGCGCGCTGCATAGACTGGTGCAGGAGCAGGCGTATCTCCATGTATGCGTCGGGACCGGCCATAGAGCCGAGCGTTATGGGGTCCTTCGGCGTGAGATAGAATTTGGGCTTGAACGGCGGCAGGTAGGCGTCCACATGTTCCTGCTCCGGGACCTCGACCGGTTCCATCGCGTGGGTGAGGATGTAACCGTCCATACAGACCATCACCGGGATGTTCAGTTCCTCAGCTATCGTAAAAGCCTGGATGTGCATGTCGCACGCTTCCTGGATGTCCTCGGCGTACATCTGTATCCAGCCGCAGTCCCGCAGTGACATGGAGTCCTGCTGATCGTTCCAGATGTTTATCGGCGCCGAGACCGCGCGGTTCGCGACTGTCATCACGACCGGCAGCCTCATCCCGGCTATGTTGAAAATCACCTCGGTCATGAGGAGCAGGCCCTGGCTGCTGGTCGCCGTGTAGGCCCTCGCCCCCGTCGCGGAGGCTCCGAGCACAACGGAGGCCGCGCTGAACTCTGCCTCCACTAGGACATACTGCGCGTCGAGCCTGCCTTCCGCTACCAGCCTGGCGAGGCCCTCCACTATGTGCGTCTGCGGCGTGATGGGATAAGCGCAGACGACCTTGGGCCGGCACATGGCTACGGACTCCGCTACTGCCTGCGAGCCCTCCAGTATCCGTCTCACTGCTGCTCCTCGAGCTCCATGTCGATGTCGTCGACGGGACAGAGGTCCGCGCAGACGCCGCAACCTTTGCAGGCGTCCATGTCGGAGTCGAACTTCTTCTTGTCTATCTGGTACACGGCGCCGTCTGGACAGCTTCGCAGACAGTCGAGGCAACCGATGCAGTCCTTCTGCTTGAATCTGGGCCGGTATATCCTCCAGCCCGTCTTCTTCTGGTCCCTGGTTGTCCCCGGCTGTACCACCACGCCGAACATCGGTTTCATCGCTTCGCCCCTTCGACCTTCTCGAACGCCTGGCGCATCGCCACTATCTCCTTCTCTCCGAGCTCACCGGGGTATCGGTCCCTGATGCTCTTCTCGAGCGTGTCGAGGCGGATCTCGCCCGATGCGCTGGCGAATGCACCGACCATTATCGTGTTGATTATAGGTTTACCGACTATCTCGAGCGCCAGTTCCGTCGCCGGGACCGTAACGACCCTGAATTCCTCGGGTATCTTGAAGTCGGATATGGGCCGGGAGGTGTTGATGACGACGAGCCCCCCGTCCTTCAGGCCCTCCAGGACGTCCGTGCCGGCGAAGAGGCTCGCGTCCTGGACGACGACGTAGTCGGGCTCGTATATCTGGCTCCGCAGACGTATCGGCCTGTCGCTTATGCGCACGAAAGCCGTGACCGGTGCGCCGTGCCGCTCGGAGCCGAACATCGGGAAGGACTGTGCGTACAACCCATCGGCGAAGGCGGCTTCCGCCAGGAACTCGCTGGCGGTGACGTTACCCTGTCCGCCCCGGCCGTGTATGCGGATCTCCTTGAGCAGTTTGATCACCCCGTAGCGCCGGCTCGAGTCCGTCTCACAATGATACTACGGTTTATCAGCAAGAGGTCACCATGGATCGGTCCTCATCGTCCACTCGCTGTCTGGGAACGATTTCTTGAGCTCCTCGGCGGCCTCGTCCAGGTAGGAGTCGTCCTTTGTCAGCTTCGTCCTCGATACTCCTCGAAAATATATCGCCTGCGGCACCTGCTCGGATTCGGGGTACTCTCCTACTATCCTGTTGAAGAGATCAGCCGCTTCCTCGTACCGGTGGGTCTCAAACGCGATTTTCGCACGTCCGAGAATCAGGTGAACGATAAAGGCCTCCGGCGGCAGGAATCCCAGAAGGCGGTAGTGTTCGCTCCCGTTCTTGTCCAAGAGGACAAGGGCCGGTGTCCAGTTCACGTTGAACTTCCGGAGCAGCGCGGTCTCGGTGTTGTAGTTCGCCCGCCAGGCGATGAAGTTATCGGCGATATAATCCGTCACGTAGCCCGTTGGATACGTCACGGTATCCATCCTCTTGCAGCCGCTTCACGTCGGCTTGAAAAAGTCGAGCAAGATTGACTTACGGGTCTTCCTGGCCCGCTCCATGACCACGCCTTCGCTCGTTAGCCAATCTATCTTTTTCGCCATTTCACTCCACTGCCCCAGGCAAAGGCGGCGCTATCGGGAATGTATGATGAAAGAATGATAATGCGTATCGTTGCGCATGGCCAGGAGATCCCGTGATAATTACACTGCCGAATCTATGGGGACGCCGACGTACCCTTCACCGGAGCGGTCCCTGCGCGCTATCGGGGCGCTCTATAAACACTCATACAACAGCAAGAGCCCTGCTCGTTCGTAGTGCGGTATCCAATCGTTTCAGCCCTTCTTGATGTCCGGCTGGCGGAGCCCGTATCCCGGCGCCTATGATTTGGAGTTGCCGCAACCTTGTTGCAGTAGTCCACGTTGGGGAAGCCGGTTGCACTGACCTCGTACCCCTTTTGAAACAGCCCATCGATTATGTACGGGCCGATGAACCCGCACGCCCCTGTCACAAGGACCCTGTCCGCTATAGTCACGACCTCCCCGGTTTGTGATTGCTGCGTTAGTATATTATGGATTGTGGTACCCCGGGAGGTAATTGCTTTGTACATCTCGGTCATAGGAGCCTCGGAGTGCGACGAGGAGATGGCGGAGGTCGCTTACAGGCTCGGTTGGGAGATCGCGCGGCGGCACCACGTTCTTGTATGCGGGGGCCTGGGGGGTGTGATGGACGCCGCGGCGCACGGTGCCCACGACGCCAACGGGTTTTCGGTCGGTATCCTTCCAGGCCCTGACCGCAGGGGGGCCAGCAAGTGGCTATCGGTGGCGGTCCCTACCGACATGGGTCACGCGAGGAACGCCGTCGTCGCACTCGCCGGGGACGCCCTTATAGCGGTCGGGGGCGGCTTCGGCACTCTATCCGAGATAGCTTTCGGGCTCAAGATGGGAAAGCCGGTGATAGGGCTCGGCGCCTGGGAGCCGGCGGAGGGCGGGAGCGAAGGTCAGTGGTGCGCTAAGGTTTCCACTCCCGGGGAAGCGGTTGCAACAGCAGAGGAGCTTGCCGGTTCTACCCGGCCATGGTCTTGAAAGCGGTGGCGACGAAAACCGCCCCGGCGAGGCTCACGCAGCCGATTATCAGGAAAGCGCTTCCGTAGCCGAGCGAGGAGATGATGGGCCCCATT
>JAENXM010000181.1 GCA_016649525.1 Actinomycetota bacterium | reverse complement strand
CGCTGTAGGGTCTCTCGGAGTGAACATCGAGGATATAGGGATAGTGCATCCTCTTGAGGGAGAGACCGGCATATTGAACTTGAAAATACTGGGAAAGGCCAAGGCGATAAAAGTCAGCCAGGAACTCGCCTCCCTCGGTTACGGCGTCAGAATGCGGCGGGCTTGAGGTGCTTTGGCGGTGCAAAAGGTCTTTGAGAGAAGCGAGAACCTGGCAGGCGCAGTAACCGTTCCACCGGATAAGTCGATATCTCACCGTGCGGCGATACTCTCGTCGCTCTGCCGTGGGAAGACCCGTATAGCGAGATTCAGCCCAGCTGCAGACTGCGTTAGTACTCTCAAGTGCCTCGAAATGCTGGGCGTCAAGCAATCATGGGAGGCAGAAACTCTTCTGGTCGAGGGTCTCGGCAAGGAGGGATTCGACCAGCCGGGCCTTCCGCTTGACTGCGGAAACTCGGCCACAACGATGAGGCTCCTTGCGGGAACACTGGCGGGAGAACCGCTGGAGGTGACGCTGACCGGCGATGAAAGCCTTATCAGTCGCCCTATGGAAAGGATCATCGAGCCACTCTCGCTTATGGGGGCGGAAATTTCCGCTGAAGGCGGGGGCGGCCGTCCGCCGCTCAGGATAAAGGGCGGAAAACTGGTAGGGATGGAGTACTCACCCCCGATCGCCAGCGCCCAGGTAAAATCCGCTGTCCTGCTCGCCGGGTTGAAGGCCGAGGGGACAACGACCGTCAACGAGACTGTACAGACAAGGGATCACACCGAGAGGATGCTGGAGGCGATGGGCATCGCGATCAGCAGTGAAGGGCTTTCAGTGTCCGTCGAACCGGGAGAGCCCTGGCCTTACGACTTCGACATACCCGGTGATATTTCCTCGGCGGCATTTATACTAGGAGCCGCGCTGATCTGCCCGGGCTCGGAGATTACTCTAAATGATGTAGGTCTGAACCCGACGCGCACCGCCTTTCTTGACATCATCCTGCGCATGGGAGCGGACGTGGAGGTGTCGATAGAGGCCACGGATTCATGGGAGCCTCGCGGCAGGGTAAAAGCTAGGTACAGCCCCCTTACCGCGATAGATATCTCTGAGGATGATGCTGCGCGCACTATAGACGAGATCCCCCTGCTCGTTCTTCTTGCAACGCAGGCCGCGGGGCGAACGGAGGTCAGAGGAGCAGGTGAACTCCGCTACAAGGAATCGGACCGTCTGAGTGGCACGGTGGAAGCCCTCTCGTCGATGGGTGCGATGATAGAGGAGACACCCCGCGGGATGATCATAGAAGGCCCGCGCGAGCTGACCGGCTCCGTGGTATCCAGTCACAGAGATCACCGCCTGGCCATGATGTTCGCAGTGGCGGGGCTCGCTGCTGAAAGTCAAACGACAGTGCGGGACTGGGAGTTCACGGATATCTCTTACCCGGGGTTTGATGAGGTGCTAAAAGCCCTTGGCGCGAGGGTGGTTGAATGAACGCAGGCGAAAAACCCCGGGTCATAGCAATCGACGGTCCGGCTGCATCCGGAAAAAGCACAGTAGCTCTATCCCTTTCACGACGTCTCGGCTTCAGGCTGATGGACTCGGGGTCGATGTATAGGGCAGTGGCACTCCTCGCGGTCGAGAAAGAAGTGCAGCTTGATGACGAAAACACCCTTTTTGAGCTCGCGCGTTCAGTGCGTGCTGATTTCAGGCTTGAGCTGCCGCCTGGCGCGTCTCCGAGGGTATTTCTGGGGGATCGCGATGTAACCGAAGCGATAAGGTCCCCGGGGGTGGGCGAGGCCGTGTCACCGGTCTCTGTGGTCGGGGGCGTCAGGAAAGAGATGGTTTCGCTGCAGCGCGAATCGGTCTCAGAGGATGGAGTGGTTGCGGAGGGAAGAGACATAGGGACAGTCGTCTTTTCAGATGCTCCCTTGAAGGTCTACCTGGATGCTGCGCTCGAGGAGCGAATAGATAGACGTTATAAGGAACTCACCGACAAGGGGATGAACATCACGCGCTCCAGTGTGGAGAAGGAGACCGAGATGCGCGACACGATTGATTCTTCGAGGGAACACAGCCCGCTCTCCATAGCGCCGGATGCGGTCCTCATAGATACGACCGATATGAGCGTCGTAGAAGTCGTGGAGGAGATATCGAAGATCTGGAACTCGAGGCAGCGGGACCGATAGCGCTTCTATTGCATATATTTTCGATATCCCGTATCATCGATTATCATGAAAACAAGGGCAGTAAACCAGGTATATATGAATAACTGGTGGTGGGATTCCTAACAGGGGTTCCACGCTACCTTGACACAATCGAGAAGGCCGTGGATATCCCCGGGAATCCGTGACTGTTTTGTTTATTACCCGGTCGCGGACCGGGTTTTTGTTTGTGATAAGGGCGGACCGCAATAGAAAGGAGTGAGAAATGAAAGGAAAAAAAGGTCCGTACAAGGTGATTCTGTCAGAGAAGGAGGTGCCTACGTCCTGGTATAACATCCTGCCGGACCTGCCGGCGCCGTTGCCGCCTCCGTTACACCCGGTCACGAGGGAGCCGTGTACACCCGAGGACCTGGCGCCCCTCTTCCCGATGGAACTCATCAAGCAGGAGGTCAGCGAGGAGGGCTATATCGAGATCCCGGAGGAGGTATTGGCTATCTATAAGCTCTACCGGCCGAGTCCGTTACACAGGGCGTACAGGCTTGAAGAAGAACTCGACACGCCTGCAAAGATCTTCTACAAGAACGAGAGCTTCAGTCCCCCTGGAAGCCACAAGCCGAACACGGCGATAGCGCAGGCCTACTATAACAAGATCGAGGGCGTAAAGAGGCTCACGACTGAGACCGGGGCCGGGCAGTGGGGCAGTGCCCTGAGCCTTGCATGCAAGTTCTTCGGGCTTGACCTGAAGGTCTACATGGTCAAGGTGAGCTATGAGCAGAAGCCTTACAGGCGCACCATGATGGAAACATGGGGAGCAGAGGTCGTTCCCAGCCCTACGGACACCACAAACGCTGGAAGGGCAGCGCTCGCGGATGACCCCGCCAACCCCGGAAGCCTCGGCATCGCGATAAGCGAGGCAGCGGAGGATGCTGTCACCCATGAGGGCTCCAAGTATTCCCTCGGGAGCGTGCTCAACCATGTCTGCCTTCATCAGACGATCGTCGGCCTCGAGGCGAAGGCGCAGATGGAGAAGTTCGGCGAGTATCCGGACATAGTCATCGGTTGTGTCGGCGGCGGTAGCAACTACTCAGGCCTTGCATTCCCTTTCATGCAGGACAAACTAAAGGGCAAGGACGTCCGCTTTATTTCGGCCGAGCCTGTAGCCTGCCCTACACTGACAAAGGGGAAGTACGAGTACGACTACGGGGACGAGGCTGCGACTGCCCCGATAGTGATGATGTACACGCTGGGGCACAAGTTCATACCGCCCGCCATACATGCCGGAGGACTTCGATACCATGGGGATGCGCCGATACTCTCCCTACTGACTAACAAAGGATACATGGATGCCGTCGCATATCCTCAGACCCAGATATTCGATGCCGCGATGACCTTCGCGCGAACGGAGGGGATGATAGTCGCTCCTGAGACCGCCCATGCGGTGAAGTGCACCATCGATGAGGCGCTGAAGTGCAAGGAGAGCGGCGAGAGCAAGAACATCCTATTCAACCTGAGCGGGCACGGGCTTCTGGACCTGGGAGGTTACGGCGAGTACTTAGCAGGCAACCTCGTGGATTGACTTCGGGGATATTGCGGGGCTAGATAGAAAATAGGACCGGTTCAGAACTACGGCTGCGGAGGTGTCTCCGTGGTAATGCACTGTCCGGAATGCGGGGTCGAGAACCCCGACGGTTCGGAGTACTGCAGTCTCTGCCTGACAAGCCTCGGTTTCGAGAGTGCAGAGTTCCCGAGCGCTGAGGCTCATGAGGTGATATCCATGCCAGGGTATCACTCCAGCTTTGCGGGTGCGGAGACAAGCAGGGAACCAGATTCTTCTG
>JAENXM010000103.1 GCA_016649525.1 Actinomycetota bacterium | reverse complement strand
TTTGTGGGTGTACCCGAGAAGGCAGAGCTAATAGCGTCGCTGGACAAAGTGCTGTCCAAATAGGGTCTCCGACACCGGTCCCTGGCACCGCTGTTGCGTTGTTTGGTGGAGCCGGGGGGAATCGAACCCGTCGCTCACTTGCGTTCGCTCCCCCTAGGGGGCCTCGCGCCCCCCTGAGGGCGCGGCACCTTCGGCGCCGCTGTCACCCCCATAATAGATTGTGGGGGGATGCTCCCCCCACAAAAGAAAACCCCCCCGGGTTCGATTCCCACATGGGGTGCTGGTTGTTTGGTGGAGCCGGGGGGAATCGAACCCCCATCTCGTCCGCGCGAAGGACGCATCTTCCCATTGGACCACGGCCCCGTTCGTGTGTCTAATTGTAACCGAAACAGTTCCGCGTTCAACAGCGAGCCATAGTTATATAATCTTCTCTGCGTAACGAAGCGGAGGAGGCGCAGGGTCGAGTGGAAAGCGGGCCGCAGTCAGACCAAGGTAAAGACAGCAGACTAGGCCCGAAGCTGAAAGCGCTGTTACTCGCCGCTATAGGTATCGTAGCTCTGTTAATCATAGTGTTCCTTGGTTGGTACCAGTTCTCGAACGTCGCCAAGCGCCCCATCGACCTCGTGAAACAGCACGCCATACCGGGCACCGATACAACGATCGGTGAAGGCATCGAGAACTTCATCCGTGACAAAGGTCAGGAGATCGTACATGAGGGATTCAAGCCCAAATGGGGCGCCGAGGAAACGGAAAAGGATGTCTTCATCGTCTCTTACGTATACGAGGTCGGGAGGGAGGCGCACTGGATATCCTGGCGGGTCACCATGCCCTCGGGAAAAGTGAAGCCGGAGGGCCGCTGGGCGCACGAGCTCTGGGAGGGGGAATAGGTGGGGCCAGACTACCATTTTTGCGTCCCGGCCTTAGAGACCGGGCTGAAGAACTGGCAGGTCCCGGCCTGAGAGGCCGGGCTAAAGGGATGCAATGTAACGAAAGTGTTCTAACCCCATCAATATTCTCCACCCCGCCCGCATTGGAGTATAATTAAAAAGCTCTGGGCCGGTAGGAAACCCTGGGCGCATCTAGAAGATAAACAATTGCGGGAACGGATAGGAGGTGTCAGAGGGTGGTTAGAGGACCCCACGGACACGAGAAGGTGGGAGAGGAGATCCTCAGGGTAAGGTGTCATAACTGCGGCAACCGCGTATCGCTCGACCCCGGCGAGGACGAAGCCAAGTGCCCCCGCTGCGGAACGATCGTGAAGAGGCCCAAGCAGAGGTAGTACAGCGGCGATAATCCCTAATTCCGGACTTGAATCTGGTATTCAACCAGGAGGAGAACTTGGAACTCGAGGTATCTAGCAGGGACGTTGGGGAGCATACGGTAATCAAGTTGAAGGGCGAGGTGGACATCTATACCGCGCCCTCCCTGCGTGAGACTATCGTGGATGCGGTCGATAAAGGGCGGTACAAGATCGCGGTCGACCTGGACGAGGTGGACTTTCTCGACAGCACTGGCCTGGGCGTCCTGGTGGGCGGCCTGAAAAGGGTCAAGCAGCACGAGGGGGAACTCGGGATCATCTGCAGCCAGGAGAAGATCCTCCGCATCTTCAAGATCACGGGGCTCACAAAGATCTTCAACATGTACACAAGCTCTGACGAGTTATAAAGGTCGGAGCGCAGGTGCCGGGCTTCAATTCGATTCGTTTCGGGCGATAGTGCCGGCGAGGGGCGGACGCTTGTCCGCCTCGTTTGTTTTCGGGTCAAGGTACAGATGACTGCTAAACGCGGGAAGGACGAGGGCGACCCTTACCTCGAGCTTCGCCTGTCGATGGTGGAACGGCAGCTCGAGGCCAGGGGCATCAAGGACCGCCGCGTTCTCGAGGCCATGCGAGACGTGCCGAGGCACCTTTTCGTCCTACCCGCCTACCGCGAACGTGCGTACGAAGACTGCCCCCTCCCGATAGACGAGAGGCAGACGATTTCGCAGCCGTATATGGTCGCCTGGATGACCGAGCTTCTTTGCCTCAAGGGAGATGAGACGGTTCTCGAGATAGGGACCGGGAGCGGTTACCAGGCGGCCGTCCTGTCGAAGCTTGCCCGGTTCGTTTACACGGTGGAACGAATCCCGGCGCTCGCGGAGTCGGCGAGAGAACGGCTCAGGGATGTGGGAATAACAAACGTAGAGGTCGTCGTCAGCGATGGAACCGAGGGCCTGCCCGAGCATGCCCCGTACGAGGGCATTATTGTCACTGCGGGATCCCCGAGCGTGCCGCCGCTGCTCGTCGAGCAGTTGGGGGACCGGGGACGCCTGGTCATACCCGTGGGTTCATCCGGTGTCCAGATGCTCACCGTTATCGAGAAAAGAGGGGACAGGACGATCACCAGCGAGGAGGGCTCCTGCGTCTTCGTCCCACTGGTCGGCAAATACGGCTGGGAACGCTGATTGCCGCTTGACCGTGAACCCGGCTTAAAATATCCTTTAGCCCACCTGTATCCTGTTAGCCCTAAGTGTCGAAAGCTGTGATGGATGGGATGCTGTCAGTTATTATCATTCCGACTTACAACGAGAGCGAGAACATCGAGGGGATCGTACGAGACATCCTCAATCTCGAGTGCGGCGTCTCGATCCTGATCGTGGACGACAACTCACCCGACGGGACCGGAGAGATAGCGGACAGGCTTTCCCGGGAGTTCCCTGAAGTGCACGCGCGGCACCGTCCCGGCAAGCAGGGACTCGGGACCGCATACAGGTACGGGTTCAGTGAGGCGCTCGACATGGGCGCGACCTGTATCTTCCAAATGGACGCTGACTACTCCCACGACCCGCGCTACATACCGCAGTTCGTGTCGGCGATCGATGACCACGACGTGGTCATCGGCTCCAGGTATGTGGAGGGAGGCGGCATCGAGAACTGGGGGCTCCTCCGCGAAATGATAAGCCGCGGGGGCAACTTCTACGCGAGGATGTGCACCGGGCTCAAGATGAACGACATGACCAGCGGGTACCGCTGCTACAGTAGAGATGTTCTGAAGGCGGTAGACCTGTCGAGGATTAGCGCGACCGGCTACGGCTTCCAGGTCGAGATGTCCTATGTATGTGCCGCCCTGGGGTTCGATATGTTCGAACTCCCAATAGTCTTTACCGACCGCCGCGTGGGCCAGTCCAAGATGAGCGGACGCATCGTGTGGGAAGCCACCTGGGTGGTAGCGGGCCTCAAGCGGAAGTACCGTGACTTGAACAAGACCGCGCGTCGCACCTGAGGCGCTCTCTACGAATACCGTTGTCTGGAGGTTCCAGTGGGCAATTCGGAAATAGTTGAGCAGTTGAGCCACCTGTTCGATCCGCGGACGATCGCGGTCATAGGAGCCAGCAACACGAAGATGAAGTGGGGCTACATCGTGCCGGCCAATATACTGGCCGGCGGCTACAAAGGCAAGTTCTATCCGGTCAATCCCCACGACGAGGAGATCCTGGACCACAAGGTTTTCAAATCGGTTAAGGACATCCCGGGGGAAGTCGACCTCGCGGTGGTCACCGTCCCCGCGCCTGCAGTCATACCCGTGGTAAAGGAGTGCGTTGAGAAGGGGGTTAAGAGCTGCATAGTGATCTCGGGCGGCTTCAGCGAGACGGGCGAAGAGGGAACGGCTCTAGAGAAAGAGATTACGAAGCTGCTGGACGGCTCCGGGATGCGCCTTGTGGGACCCAACACCATGGGTGTGTACTCCGCCCGCTCTTCGCTTCACGCGCTGATGCCGCCGGTCCGGCCCGTGGCGGGCAAGATAGGGTTCGCGGCGCAGAGTGGGAACCTCGGCACCCAGATGCTTAGCCTCGGCAAGGCACTCGGCGTCGGGTTCTCTCGCTTCGTTTGCATCGGCAACGAGGCGGAGCTGAATTGCGCCGACTATGTCGAGTACTTTGCCGAGGACCCCGATACCGAGGTCATACTCCTGTATATCGAGGGGCTGCGGGAAGGCCGCCGCTTCATCGAGGTCGCGCTCGAAACCTCGCCGAAGAAGCCGATAGTGGTGCTCAAGGCCGGGAAGACCGAGGCTGGGGCGAGGGCCGCCCTCTCTCACAGCGCCGCCCTGGCCGCGGACGAGACTATCTTCGACGGGGTGCTCAGGCAGGCTGGAATGATAGAGGCCGATACGACTGAAGAGATGCTAGACATCGCCAAGGCTTTCGCGGCCGTGCCGCACCCGAAGGGGAAACGGGTGGGAGTGCTGACCTGGGGAGGCGGCTGGGGCGTCGTGACCGCCGACGCGCTCGCGAAATACGGTCTCGAGCTCGTCGAGCTGCCAGAGGACACCCGCAAGCAGCTTGATTCGATACTGCCACCCTACTGGAGCAGGGGAAACCCGGTTGACCTGGTGGGGACCCTGGACCTCTCCAAGCACTTCTCGTGCATCGAGATACTGGCGCGCTGCCCGGTGGTGGATGCCGTCATAACGCTCGGCACGATGGGGGCCACTTCCTCGTTCCAGTCTTTCGTGCTCGAGGGCCCGTTGCCCGGGGAGCTGAACGGGGATCTGGGCGGGGGGATAAAGCCGCGCGTCATAGCGGGTGAGTTCCTGAAGCAGCTCCAGGCAGTGGACGAAGCGTACCGGGAAAAGGTCATCGACCTGATGGCGGAGACGGACAAGCCCATCATCGCGGTGTCCTTCCCGACCTCCGGAGCCATAACGCCGATGCTCGCGAGCCAGAGCGAGGTCGTCATATACCCATCGCCGGAGCGGGGCGCGAAGACGCTCGCGGCGCTCTATGAGTACCGCGAGTTCCTCGACAGAAAGCACGCGCTCGCACGGTAAGCAAGCGCCGCCTGCGGGAGGTGAGCAATCGTGACCTTGATCCTCAAGTCCGCCCTCCTGGGGTTCGTGCAGGGCCTGACTGAATTCCTGCCGGTTAGCTCGAGCGGCCACCTCGTGATTATCGAGAAGCTTTTTGGCTGGAAGGACCTGGGGCTCTCTTTCAATGTCGCCGTCCACGTGGGAACGCTCCTCGCACTTCTCGCCTTCTTCAGACGGGAGTGGATCGAGGTCATCAAGGGATTCTTCAGAAGCCTGCGAGTCCGCCCTTCCCGCTGGGATGCGGATGGCCGGCTCGCATGGATGCTGATCCTCGCAACCATACCGGCGGTGATAGCCGGGGTGGCTTTATCGGACCAGATCGAGAGAAACCTCAACACCCTTTTCTGGGTAGCGACTTTCCTGGTGGCCGGCTCTCTGGTGATGATGGCCGCCGAGCTGTGGGGGAAGAAGGCCAGGGATTTCGGGGCGCTTCGCGCGGGGGACGCGGTACTGGTCGGGTTCGCGCAGGTCTTTGCCCTGGCGCCCGGAGTATCACGTTCGGGCATCACCATATCAGCGGGCATGTTCTCGGGTTTGAACAGGGAAGCAGCGGCCAGGTTCGCCTTCATGATGGCCGCCCCCGTCATCGGTGGCGCCGGCCTGTGGGAGGCGATCAAGCTGGTGAGGCACGGGCTCGGCGCGGGGACGCCGGGAGCGTTCGCCGTCGGTTTTGTGACCTCCGCCGTAACCGGGTTCTTCGTGGTCAAGTACTTCCTCAGGTACCTTAAGCACGGATCGCTGACCCCCTTTGTGATATACAGACTCGTCGTTGCCGCTGCTGTTTACATCTACCTTATGGTCGCGTAGTACGGTAGGGTTAATACATGCACGAGTTATCCGTGGTCGAGAGTATGATGGCGGTCGTCCTGAAGCATGCCGAGAAGAACAGGGCCGGCAATGTGAACCGCATAAACCTCGTCCTCGGCGAGATGAGCACGGTGATGGAAGACCCCGTGAAGTTTTATTTCGAGCTCATAAGCCGGGACACGATCGCGGAAGGGGCCGAGCTCTCGTTCCGGCGCACCCAGCTCATCGCAAAGTGTCCTGATTGTGGAGAAGAGTTCAAGGTCGAGGAGTATGATTTTACCTGCCCCGAGTGCGGAGGGACCGACACCGAAATCGTGTCCGGGAGGGAGTTCCAGGTCGAGTCGATCGAGATCAACTAGGGGGTTAGGATGGAGATCGAGGTACTGGAAGGTATATTCGACGCCAACGAGATAATCGCCCGGGAGAACCGCGCGATGCTCGACCGCCTTGGCGTCTTCATGGCCAACGTGATGGCGAGCCCGGGGGCCGGGAAGACCAGCCTCATACTGAAGACTCTGGAGGGCGTGGACGGCGAACTTTCGTGCGCAGTCATCGAGGGTGACA
>JAENXM010000146.1 GCA_016649525.1 Actinomycetota bacterium | reverse complement strand
GAACGAAAGGCCGGGCCGGATCACAGGGCCGTGGCGGCGCAGGGAGGACCTTCAGGAAACCCTGAAGGAGTTGAATCCGCCGGTGGTTCGCTGGCCCGGGGGGCTCTACGCGGATGGATACGACTGGAGGGACGGCGTGGGGCCCAGGGAGGCAAGGCCATTGCGGCGAAACCGCTACTGGTCGCGCTTCGGCCCTTTCACAAGGATACTGGATCCCCACTGGTTCGGGACCCACGAGTACATGGATTTCATCCGCGTGCTCGACACAGAACCGTACATCAACGTCAACTTCGGTACCGGCACCGCCTCGGAGGCGGCCAGGTGGGTCGAGTACGTGAACGGCTCTACGGACACACTGGAAGGGAGCCGCCGCGCCGAACACGGCGAGCCCGGACCCTGGGGGGTACGTTACTGGGGCATTGGGAACGAGATGTATGCGATATGGACACTCGGGCACTCGGGGCCGCGTGAATACGCCCGAAGGTACCTTGAGTACAGGCAGGCGATGGAGTCTGTCGACCCCGGCCTCTCGTACGTCGCGGTTGGAGCTGACGTGCGTTTCAGCGAGACCTGGAACAGGGAGGTCCTGTCAGAGGCGGGGGATAAGATAGACCTACTGTCCATACACATATATCTGCCTGGAACCGAACACCAGTTGGGGTTTACGGCTTATCACCTGAGGCACGGCTCGGCCGGCCTGTACGCTCCCATCGTCGCGGCATCGGTGGAGATCGAGACAAGGCTGAGGGATGCCTGGAAGGATGTTGAAGCCGTGATGGGCCCGGAAAACGACGTGGTGATAGCCCTGGACGAATGGAACCTCTGGTGGAAACTTTCTCAGCTCATAGTACCCAGGTACACGCTGAGGGATGCTCTTTTCGTATGCGGCACCTTCCACGCTTTGCACCGGACCTCGGAATTCGTGAAGATGGCTAACATCGCCCAGCTGGTCAACATCCTGGGCGTTCTGAGCGCGAGGGGCCCGCGGTTCTACAGGTCGCCCCTTTTCTTCGCCTTCAGGATGTACGCGACCCTGGCCGGTACGCTGAGGGTCTCGACCAGCACGGAATGCGGTTCGTTCGCGAGCCCTCGCCTGGGGGGCATACGAGCGATGGACGATGTACCTGAGCTGGACTGCTCCGCGACCCTGAGCTCTGACGGGGGAGTGCTCACGCTGTTCCTCATAAACAGGAATCCCTCGGAAGAGGTCGAGGTGGATATCGGGATCGAGGGGTTCAGCCCGAAGGGCGATGTCGAGGTCCACTGCCTCAACGGCCCCTCAGCGGAAGCAATGAACTGGTACGGGCGTGACGAGGTTGTAAGCGTCGAGAAGTCCGTGAGGGATGCGGGTGACGTCCTGCCGCTCTGCAGATTCCACGCTCATTCGGTTACCGCGCTGGTCATGAAGAGGTGAGGTCGGACAGGCGCAGAACCGGGTTTTACCCCGGCGCTTTTAACTCTATTTCAACGCCCGGCCTTACATCCTTCAAGCCGAGGAAATAACCTTCCACCGTATAAGTTCCGGGCATGAGGCCGGCTGTAGACCAGGAGACCTTATAGACCCTGCTACCTTCTGCCTCGATTGTCTCCGAACCTATGACCTGGGCGAACATCATGACCGAGGACCACCTCCAGACCTCCTCGCCTCCTTTCTCGTAGGCGACGAAATCGTAAGTCTGGCTTGAGGAAAGCTCGAAGGTCCTCGGTTCCGCGGACAGGTTGCGCACGGTAAGGGTGAGGGAGACGACTTTTCCTGATTCCAACGACCTTGGTTGAGCTGTCAATGATACGGAGAAATCGCCCGACCTTTTAGTACTGGTTACAGAGGAGCCGCTGACTTTAGGCTTCTCTTCCGCCGGCCCCGTAGCGCACCCGGCCGTGGTAGTGGCGAGAACAATCATTGAACAGGCAAGTATTATCCTTCTCATCGGCGACATCCACTTAGAGGAACTCGTGGAGGAACTCGTTAACCAGCAGGGGCTGCTCCTGCTGTACCCAGTGGCTGCAGTCAGGTATGTACCTTATCGTCAGGCCGTCCGAGAAGTAAGGCTCCAGACCGTAGGTGAGCTCCTTTCCGAGCGCGCGGTCGTTCTCCGCCCAGATTAAAAGCGTAGGTCTATCTATCTTGGGGAAACCGGTCAGGTCCGAGGTCGTCCCGAGACTCCGGAACATGGCCCGGTAGTAGTTGATACCTCCGGTGAGGGCGCCCGGCTGAGAGGCGGCCTTCACGAGCTCCTCCAGATCCTCATCTGAAAACGCGTCCTTCCTTATCGCCCAGCCGCGAAAAAACTGTTTCAGCGCCGCGTAGTCAAAGCTACGGATGGTGAGTTCAGGGATACCCGGTAGCTGGAAGAAGAGCATGTACCATGAGCGCATGACCTGGCGGGGGTTTCTTCTCACGTTATTTATGAATACGGCGGGGTGCGGGGCGTTCATGACAACGAGCTTATCCAGATATTCAGGGTACATGACCGCGAAGACCCATGCGACGGCTCCGCCCCAGTCGTGGGAAATGACATGTGCCTTCTCATATCCGAAGGCAGAGATAAGGTCGCGAACGTCCGCTGTAAGGTTGGACATGCTATATGCCTCGACGCCCTCCGGCTTGTCGCTCAAGTTGTATCCCCTCATGTCCGGGGCTACGACCTTGAAGCGCTGCGCCAGCGAAGGAATCTGGTGCCGCCACGAGTACCAGCACTCCGGAAACCCGTGGAGGAGTACGACCAGTTCACCTTCTCCCTGGGTGACGCAGTGAAGCTTGATACCGTTAGCCGAGACGTTTACGTGCTCGAACTTTTCGTTTTCCACCAGGCCGGCCTCCCTGCAATTAAGAAGTATGAGTCTTGTGCATATCGAACTAAAAGCAGTCTATCACTCGCGGATAATTGTATAAAATGATATGTGGTGCTAGGCAAAGACCTGTGATGCGATGATGGCGGCGCACTACCCTCTGGCCGGTTCGTACGTTCTAAAGTCTGGAGGAGGGTGTAGCAGTGGGGACATTGTTCCTGGTCTGGATAATAGTCTTTCTGATACTGGTGATCGGTGTCGTAGCGTGGGCTGTCATCTTCGACTACTGGGACAGCGGGAAAGAAGAGCCCGTCCACGGCTATACTCCCGCGAGTGGACAAGAGGACAAAGAATCAAAAGCCGGATAACGTCTTAATCCCGCGATTGAGCGGCTCTCTCGTTGCATTACCAGCATTTGCCACGACAGGCTCTCCGTGTTTCTCACGGTAAACATTTCAAATATACTTATCAGGCGGAAGTTGGCCGCTGACGGACTGAATAACGCAGGCGCAAGGAGGTACTCGATGAAAGCCGTCGTTATAGGTGGAGGGATGAGCGGTCTCGCTGCGGCGATCAACCTGCTCGATCTCGGGATAGAAGTCGAGCTCTTCGAAGCAGATGAGATCTTCGGCGGAAGGGCGAGCTCGTGGACGGACGAGGACGGGGACCTTATAGACAACGCCCTGCACGTCTTCTTCCCTTACTACGTGAACTTGCTATCCTTCTTCGAGAAACTGGGGATCGAGGATAACCTCCTGTGGAAGAACATGGAGTTCTACTACACGCAACCGGGTGGGAAACACGCGGTGCTTAAGATCGTTGACCTGCCCGCTCCGCTGCACGCGGCCTTCGGGTTCGCGCATCTGCTCAAGGATAATAAAGAGGCCCCGAAGTGGAAGGCGTTGTGGGCCGGACTGCCGCTTGCCTCAGGCCTGCTCCTTTCCAAAGAAAAAATAGATAAGCTCGATGACATAAGCATGGCCACCCTCGTGTACAGGTACTCGCCGTTGGAGGGTTTGAAATACATGGAGCCGGGGATCAACGGCCTCACGTTCACGCCGTCGTACTCCGTATCGGCGAAGGTGATGCTGAACTGGGGGATGAAAGTATTCGGTTCGGCCTCCTGCGCGCACGTCGGTTTCGCAAACGGCGGGCTCGGTGACATCTGGGTTGGAACCTGCCTCGATTATATAAAGGAAAAAGGTGGAAAGGTCCACCTCGAGAAGGCCGTGAAGGGAATCGAGATAGAAGGGGGCAAGGTCAAACGCATCGTCATGGCCGACTCGAAGAAGGTGGAGTCGGACCTGTATGTTTCCGCGGTAAACGTGTTTTCGCTGCGCAGCCTGTTACCCGAGGAGGCTTATGACCTCGATTACTTCCGTGACCTCTGGCACTTCACATACGCGCCATCGGTTTCTCTTATGGTCTGGTTCGACAGAAAGCTCACGGATGTGGAGTGCACCTTCTTCGCGAACGACTGCATCTTCAACACCTTCGCGGACCTTTCGAACGTACTGCCGGATGTACACAAGGGAGGGAGCATGTTCGAGATGGTCCTTTCGCCCGCAGACCATCTGCAGGCAATGCCGGACAAGGTAATGTTCGATATAGCGCTTGAGCAGATAAAGGAACGTTTCCCTCTCGCCCGGGATGCAGCCGTGAGGAAATACAGGATCATCCGGGATCGGCAGGGGATATACCGCCCTTCACCCGGGATGGAGAAGTACCGCCCGTTCCAGCGCTCCCCGTACGACAACCTGTACCTGACGGGTGACTACACGAAGACGCACGTGAGCTCCGCCGGCATGGAGGCGGCGATATGGAACTCGAACAAGGTCGCCGAACTGATTGCATCGGATAAGCTCGGCAAGGCCGTGTCTCTCAATGTCGAGTTCAAGCCGAACGAGCCCTTGATGAAGTACATGAAGACCGTCACCCGCGGGGCGGCCCTCCTGGGTGCGGTAGCGGTCGGGAAAAAGCTCCTGAACAAGAGGTGTCAGTAGCAGCT
>JAENXM010000283.1 GCA_016649525.1 Actinomycetota bacterium | reverse complement strand
GTACATGGAATCGATTGAACGGCCACGGGTACTCATCAAGGGTGCTTGCCGTAACCCTGGCGGCATTTCTGTCTGCCGCGGTCCTTACAGGCGGTTGCGGCTCCGTCCAGGGTGACGTGCAGAATTACCTGCAGATGGCGCGCCCTATCCTGGACAATATCACCGGCCACCTCAGCGACCTCCGGAACTACCTGGCCCAGCCGCTTGCGGGCCAGGAAGGGATAAAGGATTCCCTCGCCGACTTCCGCAAGGCACTTGCCGAAGGGCAGGAGAAGCTCGATGAGACGAACGAGCCTGAGCCCTGTGGCGAGCTGACCCGGCTCCTCAGGATAAGTCTGGGCCAGGGCAGGGAGACGGCGGACATGATAACGCCGTTCGCGGACAACCTGGGGGACTTGGCACCCCTGGCGAAACAGGCTTCCGACATCGTGAGCGTCCTTTCCAGGATGGACTCCGACGAGGAGATCGCGGCCGCTATGGCGAGTTACCAGAGCCGTGGAGAGCGGCTCGCGTCCGGGCTTCAGACCGTGTTCGTGTCGCTGACCTTCCAACCCGTGCGCGAGGAGCTGGCCGCGTTTATAGAGACCATGAACAAACAGCTCGCTGATGCGCAAAAAACAGCGGAGAGGACGCTCGAGCAGACACCTCCGCCCGAGGAAGAGCAGTCAGGGCAAACGAGTTCGGCGCAGCAGAAAAAGCAGAAGAAGAGCGGACCGCTCATGAGGGTCGTGTCGGATATAGCGGATGATTGGGGACGTACGGACGGAAAGATCACCGCGATGGTGGACGGACTCCTGCAGGCAAGCGGATTGAGCTCGAAGCAGGCGGAGTTCGATTCCACGGTCACGCAGATACTGGGGCAGATCCAGAATCTGGAGCAGCAGTACAAGGTCAGTTCGGGGAAGTAGACAGGCCTTTCCATATCGTGATTCTCCGGAGGTTTCATCTTGAGCGTGCTCGAAGACGTTGCCGCCTGGGTGGCGGGTCTTTCTTATGAGGATATCCCCGAAAGGGTCCTCGCGCTCGCTCGCAACCAGGTGCTCTCGGTCATGGGTGCGATACACGCGGGAGCCGGTAGCGCGGGAGGGGAAGCGGTGGCCGGTGCCGTAGAGGGTTGGGGAGGCGACGGGCCCTGTGCCGCGTTTCCCGGTGGACACCAAAGGCCTTTCTATTCCGCGATCCTTCAGAACTGCTCGCTCTCGATGTCGCTCGACTACGACGACTACCTCTTCATGGGACACACCGGCCACAGCGCGGTCCTGGTGCCGTTCGCGGTAGCGCAGATGAGGGGGGCGACTTCGCGGGATTCGATTGTCGCTCAGGTCGCCGCCAACGAGGTCGCCGGGCGGCTGGGAGCTTCGGTCCTTCTGGGCCCTCACAACGGCCAGATGTGGGCGCACATACACCTTATGGGTGCCGCCGCGGCGGCCTCTTATGTAATCGGCCTCGACGCCGGGAAGACGGCGGACGCCATGGGGATTGCGCTTGCAGAGCCGGTCTATCCGCTCTTCCCCGGTTTCATGGGACCCGGCTCGAAACTCCTCACCGCCGCCGTGCCGGCTCTCACCGGCACAATGGCGGCATTCCTGGCTGAGAACGGCATGACAGGGTCGCACGGCATCATCGAGGACCCCCAGGGGTTCTGGGAGCACTTCTGTTTCCTGCCCCTTCCTTTCATGTTCACGGGACTCGGGAGCGCATGGGTCACCGATACCATCGCTTTCAAGCCGTACCCGGGCTGCGCGTATATCGACACGGCGGTTGACGCTCTTCTCGAGATAATGGAGGGCTTCGAGAACGAGAAGGGAAGACCGATCGATCACGATGAGGTGCAGGCCATCGATGTGGAGGCGAGCCTGCTCACCATCGCGATGGACGCCATGTCGGGCGGTTACCTGGAGGGGAGCGGGCTGTCTCCGACAGTTATAAACTTCTCGATCCCGGTAAGTCTTTCCATGGTCCTCTTGGCCGGGGAGCTTTCGGGGGCCCAGTTCAGTGAGGAATACCTTTCGGCCAACAGGGACAGGATCCTGAAGCTTGCGGGCCGGATAAGCCTGAAGCACGATGCCTCGCTGACAGTACGTTTCATTAAGTCGCTCGATGATGTCCTTGACCTGAAGTCGTTCCTCGCCCAGCTCGAGCTTAGAGGTCTGATGGGGGCGAGGCGGCGCCTGCGCGAGCACGTCTCGCGTGTCGGGAAGATGGGGGCAAGCGAAGCGCTCGCCGCCTGGAGGAGCCTGAGCCCTGAGGACAGGTCATACCTGAGGTCACTTTTCACCCTGCGCAACTTCCTGGGCGCCTCGCCTGGGTACGACCTCGGGGAGAAAAGATTAGATGAGCTCGCGATGCCTTTCGGGGCGCGCGTCACGGTCAGGCTGAAGGATGGCACGGTCCTGGAGGCGCAGAGGCTGGTTCCTCGCGGCGCCCCGGGCGACCCTGCGCGCCTGCGGGTC
>JAENXM010000318.1 GCA_016649525.1 Actinomycetota bacterium | reverse complement strand
GGCTACTCCCTGCGCGTATAGCTCCTCCTGGGTGCCGTCATATCCGGTCTGCAAGATAACGAGCGGCCTTTTCTTGCCGCTGTCGTCCACCTGGTAGAAGTACCCAGGGAGGGTGGTGTTTTCATATTTTATTTTGACCTGCTCCACAGGGTTGTCCATCAGCTTGGTTGCCTTTGCGAAGCATTCCCTGGCCTTCCCCGCGGTTTCCCTTATTCGGGGGTCTGAAGGATCGCCGTGAAGATAGAACTCCGCCATACTGTAGTAGGTCTCGCAGCGAAGATACGCCTCGCGTGCGCTCACCTTCTGGCCTTTGCTGAGGCAGTCGTCCGCTATCCGGTTGATGCGCTCTGCCGTCGCGTTCCACGCCGCATACCAGCTCTCGAAGTTCCCCTGCTTTAACTGCGCCTCGTCCACGCGCATCGCCGTCTCCAGGCACTCCCCGATGTCTGACGCGTCGTATACGGAGGAACTCAAAGCGCGGAGCAACTGGAACTGGAGTTCATTGTCGCTGAACACCAGGCCATCCTGCGAGGCTGGGGCAAAGTAATTGGTGGCGCTGGTGTCCGTGCCGGTAGTGGGTGAGTCCTTCTTTCCACACCCCGCCAGCAGGAGAAAGAGCAGAACAAGTACGAGCAGTGCACAAACCTTCTTATTCATCCTGCAGTTCCACCTTTGTACTGCGTATATGTTCCGCTTAAGTATTCTAAACTACATTCTCCGGCTCGACCGCACGATAAGTGACGTTGTCGCGCACTGGAGGCGTTCAAGCAGCCTTGAAAACCGCTGAGCCCCGGGTTCGCGACCGACCGGGCGTCCCTCTTTAGCGCGGGGGAGCCTGTCCACGGAAGGAGCGGTCTGGCCTCAGCCCATGCCGTGGGAGGTGCGCTCTATTATCTCGTCCTTCACCGCGGACTGGAGGTCGTTGAAGTAGGCGCAATATCCCGCGACCCTGACCACCAGGTCGGGATATAGCGTGGGGTCGTCGCGGGCGGCCCGCAGCTCGTCGGCATCGAGCACGTTGACCTGTACCTGCATGCCCCCCAGCTCGAAGTACGCGTTGAACAACCCCGCCAGCACGTCCCGGCCCTTTTCTCCCTGCACCACCGGCTTGTCGAACTTCAGGTTCAGCGCGCAGCAGTTACCCCACTTGCGGCTGTCGAGACAGGCCGCCGAGCGAAGGACAGCTGTTGGCCCCGCGAGCTCGGTGCCGTCCACGGGCGCTAGACCGTTTGAGAGCCTTTCGCCGGCTTTCCGGCCATCCGGCAGTGCGCCGGTTATCCTGCCGAACCCGATGTGGCACGTCATTGAGTAAAAGCCCGGGATGTAGCGGCCGCCACGACTGTTGCGGCGTGACCTCACCGCGTCGGCGAAGGTGTCGGCCGCGACCTGGGTCATGGCGTCGGCTTCGGCATCGCCGTTGCCGTACTTGGCGAACTTCCGGCCTGCCTCGGCGCGCAGGGACTCGTGGTCCCGCCAGTCGTCCTTGAGCACGCGAACCAGTTCCTCGAGGCTCATGCGCCGCTCGTCGAACACCAGCCGCTTTATCGCGAACAGCGAGTTGCCCGCGCTCGCCAGCCCGGCGGCCTGGATTGACGTGAAGTCGTACATCCCGCCCCCCCAGGTGACGTCCTTTCCCGTCTCGAGGCACCCCTGGGTAAGCATTGAGTTTATCGGGGTCGGACGGTGGACTCGGTAGACCTTCTCCAGCCAGCCGATGACCCTGGCCATCTCGTCCACGCTGTCGCGCACCTGGGCGCGGAACGCCTCCACGACGTCGTCGAAGCTCTTCATCCGGCTGACGGGAGGAGTCGGCGCCCCCATCCGCGAGCGTCGCTCGCTCCTGCCCGGCTTCGGAAAGCGCCTGCCCTCGTTGAGGGCGAGCTCCAGGCAGAGGGGCAGGTTGAACAGCGCGGCGTCGGAGGAGTTATAGGTGCGGCCCTGGCTCGCCATCTCCACGCAGCCGATGACCGCGTAGTCGCGCGCGTGCTCCCGGCTCATGCCCGCCGCCTCGAGCGCCTCGACGACGGCGGTATCACTGAACAGG
>JAENXM010000359.1 GCA_016649525.1 Actinomycetota bacterium | reverse complement strand
CCTGAAGGCACCGGCCCTGGGCAGCAGGGTAGAGCTCGAAGAGGGCGAGGGTACCGTAGCCGGCTACCAGGTTCCGCTGGGTCTCGTGGTGGTGGAGGTCGAGGCAGGCCGTGCTCCCCGCCAGGAAAAGCTCTTCCTCTGGAAGCTCCTTGAAACTAACCATTCCTCTTATACTCCGGTCTCGCTATCAGTTATCCAGTATCTTCTTGAACTCATCGATGCATTCCATGGTTATGCGGTGCGCATCGGTGACGTGCGAATCGCCCCAGGTGACCTCGTCGAGCTCGCCGCGCGCGGCCTTCAGGACCATTTCCCCTATCAGCTCGTAGGTCACGTCCCGGCCTCCCAGGCCGACGATGACGTTCTTCATCGGAACGCTCACGTGGCCGAAAAGCGCTGACTTCACCTCCGTGAAAAGCGCGCCCTCCATGCCGTAAGAGAAGTCCCTGTCTATCACCAGCAGGTCTTTTCGGCCTTCGCAGAGTTCCCTAAGCTCCTCGAACGGGAAGGGCCGGAAGAAGCGGACCCGCAGCACCCCGGCCTTGAGGCCGTCTTCCCTGAGCCTGTCGACCGCGACACGGCTCTCGGCGGCCAGGCTCCCCATCGCCATTATCACGTGCTCGGCGTCATCGAGCCTGTATCCTTCGACGAGGTCCCCGTGCCAGCGCCCGAACATCTCCTTGAACTCGCTCGCGGCCCGCCTCACCACGACCCTGGCGTTCTCCTGACCCTCCTGCATCGACTGCCTCGTTTCGCTGAAGTCAGAGGGGAAGATGACCGAGCCGTGGGTCACGGGCAACCTCGGGTCTAGCTTCCAGAGCGGGCGATAAGGCGGCAGATAACGCGAGACCTCATCCGCGTCCGGGACCTCCGCGTCCATGTACGTATGGGAAAGGACGATCGCATCCATGTTAAGCATCATGGGGAGGAGCACAGCGTGGTCCTCGGTTATCCTGTATCCCTGGACGACCGTATCCACCGCCTCCTGATGGCTCGCGACGTATACCTGAAGCCACCCTGTGTCCCTCTGGCTTATGGAGTCCTGGTGGTCGCACCAGATGTTCCAGCCCGGCCCGAGCGCGCGATTCACGTTGGCCATCACCACCGGGGCCCGGATGCCGGCGGCGTAGTGGAGCACCTCGTGCATGTAGGCGAGACCGTGGGAGCTAGTCGCGGAGAATGCCCTCGCCCCGGTCAGAGAGGCTCCCACAAGCGCTGCGCAGGCGCTGTGCTCCGACTCTACAGGTATGTACTCGGCGTCCATCTCGCCCTCGGCTATCAGGTCCGCAACCTTCTCGATTATCTGCGTCTGGGGAGTTATCGGGTAAGCGGGCACCACTTCTACGCCCACGGCCCGGGCCGCGAGGGCGATCAGGTGATTCCCTGTCTCCAGCACCCTCACCGCTTCTCCTCCTTCACCATCGTTATGGCGCCGGTCGGACACTCAACCTCGCATATCCCGCAGCCCTTGCAGTACTGGTAATCGATCTCCATGTCCTCCCTTGATATCGAGGCCTCCGGGCAGAAGACCCAGCAGAGCAGGCAGTTATTGCACTTGTCTTTGTCTTTGACAGGCCGGAAGACGCGCCATTCACCCGTGTCACCGGCGCACCCTTTCACCGGCTTGGAGAT